>DATFGN010000153.1:0-20498 GCA_035249405.1 Gemmatimonadales bacterium | reverse complement strand
TGAGCCCGAACACGTCGAGCTCGTCATCCCGCGGCTTGCGACCCGCCACGCGCGCGCTGGAGGGTCGATCCGGCGCCGTCATGGACGTCCGGCCGCCATCGTCGCCGGCAGACGCACCGCTACCGCCTCGCCGCGCACGGTCACCGCACCGTCTACGGAGACCGTCACTTCCACCACGACCTTCCGCTCGCCCGCCTGTTTGACCCGGGCGCGAATCACGAGCTCCGGGCCGAGCGGCGTCGGTTTCAGGAAATCGACGCGCAACGACGCGGTGACGAACCGCGGCGAGCTCGCCTGGCCGAGATCCTGCCCCGCGGCGCGCAGCGTGGCTGCCGCCGCCGTGCCCATCGCGTGACAATCGATGAGCGACGCGAGCAGCCCGCCATAGACGAATCCCGGTAGCGCCATCTCGAAGGGTCGCGGGGTGTAGCGCGATACGGTCTCGTCGCCGTCCCAGTGCGTGCGGACGTGCAGGCCGTGCTGGTTCAGCCGCCCGCACCCGTAGCAGTGGGAGAAATCGTCGGGATAGAAGTCCTGGACGGCCGGCGCCGCGGTCGGTGCGCTCATGACGTCGTAGGGAGTACTTCGGTTTTGTCGGGCAGGTTGGGGACCACGCACAGGAACTCGAACGGCTCGCCGGCCTGCGCCTGATACCAATGCGGCATGCCGGCCGGGATGAACACCACATCCCCTGGCTGGACCTCGTGCACCTGATCACCGATCCCGACGCGCGCGCGGCCGCGCAGCACGTATTGCTCGTGCTCGACGGTGTTCGTGTGGGCGGGCATCCCGCCGCCGGGCTGCATGATGAACCGTCGCAGCGCGAAGTGGGGTCCTTCGTCGGGACCGATCAGCACCTGGCGAGTGGTCGCGGTGCCGGCCGACACGGGCTGAGCCGCGATGTCGTCGGCATGTTTGACCGATGGTTTGGGCGCCATGAGGAAAAGCCTATCAGGGCGGGCGCCAGGTCGCTACGGGGACATGGCTCGCGGCCGCTACCGGCGACCCGCATCTTCCCATCGTGATCGACGATCGATGGGGTGGGGGTCCGGCCCCGAACGCCGACGAGCTGGACCACTTGGTGCACCTCTCCACGGTGATCGGGCGGGAGCCTCGCCTGGTCCAGCCGGGTGGCGGAAACACCTCGTCCAAGACCGGTGACCTCCTGCTCGTCAAAGGGAGCGGAACCGATCTGCGCACCATCGGGCGGGCCGGGTTCACTCGGCTGTCGCTGCGGGCGTTGGCCGAGCTGCGCACGCGCGATGCCATGAGCGACGCCGACATGATGCAGTTCATGGCGGCGGCCATGACCGACGGATCCGGACCGCTGCCGAGCGTCGAGACACCGCTGCACGCGCTGCTGCCCGGGCGGGTGATCGCCCACACGCACGATGTGGCCACCATGAGTCTCACCAACGTTGCCGACGCCACCGCGCAGAAGCTGGTGGAGGAATTGTTCGGCGCCCGGGTGGTGCTCGCGCCGTATGTGCGCCCGGGGTTCCCGCTGGCGCAGGCCGTGAGTCGGCTGGTGGAGGCGCTGCCGCCCGCGGCCATCGGACTCGCGCTCGCGCATCATGGATTGATCGTCTGGGCGGACGACGCGCGCACTTGCTATGCGCGATTGCTCGAGGTGGTGAACCGCATCGAGGAGTATTTCGCGCGCCGGCGCGAGCGCCGCGAGCCGTTGGGCGAGCGGCGCCCGCTGCCCGTCGCGACCGTTCGCCGGCGGGCGGCGGACATCGTCCTGCCGGCGCTGCGCGGCGCGCTCGGCGGCACCCGACGAGTCGTGCTGCACTTCGATGAGACGCCGGAGATTCTGGCCGACCTCTCGACCGCCCGGCTGCCGGAGCTGGTGGCGCGGGGCATGGCGACCCCCGAGCACATTCTGCGCGCCGGGCCGTGGCCTTTGTGGCTTCCGCTCGACCTCGAGGCTGCGCCGGATCGACTAGCCGGCGAGGTTCACGCCCAGGTGATCCGCCTGCACTCGGC
The DNA here is from genome assembly GCA_035249405.1 of Gemmatimonadales bacterium. Classification (GTDB taxonomy): domain Bacteria; phylum Gemmatimonadota; class Gemmatimonadetes; order Gemmatimonadales; family GWC2-71-9; genus DASTHG01. The sequence continues at coordinate 18,509 of DATFGN010000153.1, read as the reverse complement.
CTACGAGGCGTATCACGCCCGGCACGCACCGACCGGGACGGCGCCGTTGGACGATTGGGCCAAGGTCATGCTCGTGCCCGGCCTCGGGATGATCACCGCGGCCGCCGACAAGCGCAGCGCCGAAATCGCCAATGCGTGCTATCGCGCCGTGCTGCAGACGATCGCCAATGCGGAAGCGATCGACGCGTTCCAATTCCTTTCCGAGCCCGACGTGTTCGAGTTCGAGCATTGGCCGCTGGAACGGCGCAAGCTCGACGAGCAGGCGGCGCGGGAACGGGCGACGCGCCTCGTGCCGCGTCACGTGGTCGTCGTCATTGGCGGGGGCAGCGGGATCGGCCAGGCCGCGGCGCGGCGATTCGCCGACGAGGGAGCGCATGTGGTCGTCGCCGATCTCGATCCGGGAGCGGCGGCCGTCGTGGCGAACGAAATCGCCGCGCGGCACGCCGGCCGGGCGGTGGGTGAGGCCGTCGACGTGACGGACGACGCGAGCCTAGGGCGGCTGTTCGAGCGCACCGTGACGCATTTCGGCGGTCTGGATTGCCTGTTCTACACGGCCGGAGCCGCGCCGCGATTCGCCGGGGTGTCCGACATCCGCCGCGAGGACCTGCAGCGTCAGCTCGACGTCCACTACGTCGGTGCCGTCCTGGCGGTCGGCCTGGCTGCCGCCATCATGCAGCGTCAGGGATTGGGGGGCTCGATCGTGGCGTCGGTTTCGAAGGCGGCGCTCGCGCCGGGCAAAGACGCGGTGGCGTATGGCGGCAGCAAGGCGGCGTTGCTGCAGGCGCTGCGGGTGGCGGCCGTCGAGCTGGGCAGCGCCGGCATCCGGGTGAACGCCATCAATGCGGATCAGGTCGATACGCCGCTGTTTCGCGCCTTCGTGGCCGAGCGCGCACGGCAGCGGGGCGTCTCCGTCGAAGCCCAGCTCGAGGCCTATCGACAACGCAACGTCCTGGGGGTGTCCCTGATTCCCGCCGAGGCCGCGGCGGATCTCGCCGTGCTGCTGGCCAGCGACCGGTTCCGCTACACGACCGGCGACATCCTCACGCTGGATGGCGGGTTGCCCGACGCCTTCCCCCGCTGACCGGTGCGGGCAATCTTTCCTCCATGCCCTTTCATCGCTGTGCGATTTGCCTCGCCGATGGCAGCGTCGTCGCCCATGAGGTGGATGTCTCGATCGACGAGGTCAATCGCAACGGCGTCAACGAATGGTTCGGGACGATCACCGTCACGCACCTCGCCAGCCTCGCCGCCGGGCAGCGCTACGTCCTGAAGCTCGACGACGGGCGGACGGGCGAATTCCTCGTGCGCCGCAACACCTTCGCCGGCGGCATCAACCGGGCGGTCGCCATCCAGGGCTTGGGCGCGCTGCGCTAAGGCTGCGGCGTGCTGCGTTGCGGGTCGCGGCAGGCCGGCCACGCTCCCGGCTGACCGCTGGCCTGCGGAGCAAACACATCGCGCCGCGCGCGCGGCATCAGCTCCCGATCCTCCGACGCCAGATACACCAGCATCGCCACCAGCGTGGCGTTGTTGCGGACATCGTCCCAGGACACCTTGTCGTACGTGTCCCGATTCGTGTGCCAGGTGTAGCGGCCGTAATCCCAGTCACCCGACCCGAGGCCGAAGCCTGGAGCGCCGCACGTCACGAAGGACGCGTGATCGGTCCCGCCGCCGCCCGGTGAGCCGGGGAAATTGAACTTGATGTTGCGCGTCAGATCGGCGGGAATCTGGGCCAGATAGCGGGCCAGGTTGCCCGCGGCCAGGGTGTAGCCGGACGAGCTCATCGACTCGATCCGCCCTGTTCCATTGTCCTGGTTGAACAACGCCTGCAGGCTGTCCACGATCGCCGGATGATCATGGACGAACGCGCTGGAGCCGTTCAGGCCCTGTTCCTCGCCGCTCCAGTGTCCCACGAGAATGGTGCGCCGGGGGTGCGGATAGGCGAGCTGCAACAGGCGCATCGCTTCGAGCATCGTGATGGTCCCGGTCCCGTTATCGGTCGCGCCCGAGCCGCCGTCCCAGGAATCGAAATGCGCGGACAGCATCACGTACTGATTGGGGAGCTCGGTCCCCGGGATCTGCGCCACGACGTTGAAGACGGGCACCTCGCCCAGCGCTTGCGCCTGCGCACTCAGCTCGACGACCGGAGCCTGTCCGACCGTCGCGAGCCGGAACAGCAACCCATAATCCTCGCAGGAAACGTCCAGCACCGGCGTGTGGTCGGTGGTCGCGTCGAAGATCTTGTCCACACCCCATCCTTGCGACCAAGTGTTGGTCAGCACACCCACCGCCCCAGCCGCCTCGAGCCGGCGCTGCAGGCGCTGCTGCGCCTGCCGGCCCGTGGCCACGCCGGCGCGCTCCAGCCGCTGGGTCCATGCCTGCTGCGCCGCCGTCCGCCGGGCTTTCATGGTATCCGCGCTGGCCTGGGTGGCCCACTTTTCCCAGCTGTCGTCCGGGCGGCAGGTGGGCTGAGGCAGCGAGGTGAGGACGAGTTTTCCCTTCACCTGCGGCAGCCAGGCCGTGAAGGCCGCGCTGTCGGCAACGTCGGGCAGAGTGATGAGCGGCGCGCGTACGGGCTTCCCCTTCGGTGTCCCCGGGCTCCAGGCGAGGAGCACCGCTTCGAGGCTGCGCACGCGCGGCGATACGAGGTCGAGATGGGTCACGCCGCGGTTCCAGCCGCGCCACGTGCCGTACCGCTCGGTGCGCGCATCCACGCCCCACTCGTGGTACGTCCGTACCAGCCACCGCTGTGCCGCTTCCATGCCGGGCGACGCGGTGAGTCGTGGCCCCAACGAGTCGAAGAGCACCTGCGCCAGCCGGTGCGCCTGCGAGCTGTCCATGCCGAGCGCCCAGACCCGGCGCAGCACCGGGTTTTCGACCGTGAACCCCGATGGCGGCGCTCCGAATTGCGCGGTCAGGGAAGCCGGAACTGCCAGACCGAACGCCGCGGCGAGGACGACAGACCGTAACCGCACAGCCCCTCCTGAGATTAGCGAAGCCATGTCGAGATGGCGTGAATGCACAAACCGACGAGTCCACCCACCAGCGTTCCGTTCATGCGGATGTATTGCAGATCGCTCCCCACCGCGAGCTCGAGTCGCTGGACCGCGCTGTCCGGATCCCAGGCGCTCACGGTGTGCGTGATCAGCTCTGCCACCTCATGCCGATGCTGCTCCAGGACGGTGGCCACGGCCTCGATGAGGAAGTTGTCCAGCTCCGCGGCCAAGGCGGGATGCGCGAGCAATGATTCGCCGACCGCGACGATACCGCGCTCGAGCGCGTCGGGCGGCGCGCCCTCCGGATTCTGGCGATAGCGCGCCGCCGCCCGCCGGGCGTTGTCCCAAAGTGAGGCGGCCCAATCCTCGACGAGCGGGTGCCCCAACATCTGCTCCTTCAGGGCTTCGGCCTTGGCGCTCACTGCGGGAGAGTGCTTCAGCTGCTCGATGAATTCGCTCAGCGCCCGGTCGAACTGGCGTCGCAGCGGATGGTGCGGATCGGCCCGGACATCATTCACCAGTTTGGCGACCGACTGCAGGATCTTCTTGAAGAGCACCTGATCCACGACGCCCGGTACCCACCAGGGACTCGAGCTGCGGATGCCTTCGCGGATCGCGTCCGGATTCTCTTCGATCGTCCGGGCGATGATGGCGATCGCTTCGTTCAACAGCTGCTGGTGCCGGTCGTCGGCGGTGACCAGCGTGAGCACGTCGCTCAACACCGGGGCCACGGGAGTCTTGCGGATGCGTGCCACCGCGCTGCGCTGGATAATGCCCCGCACCTCGTCATCGGGCAGGGCTTCGACGGTGCGCGCCACCCCAGCGGCGAGCTGCCGCGCCAGGCGCGCGCTGTTGTCGGGCTCGGCCATCCAGCGGGCGATGCGATCGGACAGGTGCATGCGCCGCAGCTCGGCGGTCACGATGTCATGGGACAGGAAGTGATTCTGGACGAAGTTGCCCAGCACGCGGCCAATGCGGTCTTTTTGCTTGGCGACGATGGCCGTGTGCGGAATCGGGATGCCGAGTGGATGGCGGAACAGGGCGGTGACAGCGAACCAGTCGGCCAGCCCGCCCACCAGCGAGGCCTCCGCGGTGGCCCGCACATAGCCCAACCATGTGTGGCCTGGCTCGAACAGACTCGCGACGATGAACACCGCCAGGGCGAGCACGAGCAGGCCGGTGGCCCGAAGCCGCATCGTGTCGAGTCGTCGCTGCCGCTCGGCAGCGTCGACGGGCGTCGTGGTTCGCGGCGGTGTCTGAGTGGTGGTGGTCACGGCGAGCGTTTCAATCTACGCACCCGTGCCGGCGATGGTGTCAGCGACGAGCGTAAACGCTTGTTTTCCCGGTCCGGTCCCAGGCGATCACGTCGTAGCGCTGCGGATTGGGGCCTTCCATTCCGGGCGAGCCGGTCACCATGCCCGGGACCGCGAGGCCCAGGATGGCCGGATGGTCGGCGAGCAGTTTCTTGACCAGGTCCGCCGGGACATGCCCTTCGATCACATAGCTCCCGACTTTCGCGGTGTGGCAGGAGGCGAGCGGGCGCGGAACACCGAAATTGGTCATCACGGTCGCGAGGTCGTCGGTGTCGTAGACCGTCACCACGAATCCGGACGCCCGCAGGTGTTCGACCCATTTGGTGCAGCAGCCGCAGCTGGCGCTCTTATAGACGGTCACGGTCGGTGGCACAGGGGACGGGGCGCGCCCGGTGGCAATCGCCCCCAGCCCTGGCAGGACGAGGGCGGCGATGATCAGCGGTTTCCAGAGTGGCGTGGCACGGCTCATGAGAATTCCTCCCTATTCACCAAGCTAGCCTGGCGGGGACGCCGAGCACCACCTGGCGACACGTGCCGAGCGTGGGCCCATCCCCACAAGGAGGCGACGAGCGCGGCTGGCAGGCCCAGATCCTCACGCACGCCAAGTTGCAGTGCCGCGACCGTTCCCGTCACGGCCCACGCCCACGGGACGATCATGATTGCCAGCGGCGGCCGACCCTTGCTCCACAGCAGCAGGCCGAGGGTCGCGATCGTCGTGGGACAGGGAAGTCCGAACGTCGGGGCCGCTGGATAGCGATGGCCGAGTGCCCAACCAACTGCCGGATAGACCGCGAAGGCGTAGATCAGCAGCACGACTCCGAGTCCACCCTGCAGGGAAGGAGTGGAAGCGAAGGCAAGGCGACGCCGGAACGAGTACCAGAGGAAGAGGCCGGCTTGCGCCGTGAAGACCAAGGCGAACACGGACGCTGCCGGATTGATGGTCCGGAAGAACCGCCAGTGGTATTGGACTCCCATCCAGAGCCAGAGGGCCGCGAGTACCGCGCCGATGGTGTGGTGGGACCAGCGTGAGGGTCGCAGCGCGAGGACGGCCGCGGTCATGCCAAGGGCGAGCAGGACAAGCTGGAAGGGCGCAACCGCCTCGTTGTAAGCGGCAAAGACGGAGAAGAACTGGTCGGTCGTGAATGGGAGGTTCATGGCGCAGCCTACCGACCGGGCGATGAAGGAATGCGATAGTGTAAATGAAGGATTATTCCAACCGCCGTCGGCGCGTTAGCCCAGCACCTCCAGCGCCACCTCGACCTTGCCAAACGGCGCACTCACCTGCACGCCTTGCACCGCCCCGCGCACGCCGGCCAGCATTTCCTTCGCGATCTGGACGCCTTCCGCCAACGCCGCGTCCTTTCCCTTTTCCTGCGCGGACCGCATCCGGGCCAACACGCTTTCGGGCACCGAAACGCCGGGCACCTCGTTGGCCAGAAACTCCGCGTTGCGCAGGGACAGCAGCGGCCAGATCCCGGCCACAATCGGAATTCGAAACGATTCGACCCGTTTCAAGAAAAGATCGAGCTGCGCGGGATCGAAGACCGGCTGCGTCACCGCGAATTCGGCACCGGCGTCGACCTTCCAGTGAAACCGTGACAGCTCGCGATCGAGATCGACCGCGGCGGGATTCACCCCGACGCCGATCACCCACCTGGTGGGCGCGCCGATCGCGTTGTTCCCCGGGTCGAGTCCGTGGTTCAACCGGTACACGAGATTGGTCAGCCCGATCGAGTCGATGTCGAACACCGCGGTCGAATCGGGATACGGACCCATCTTCGGCGGATCGCCTGTGATCACGAGGATGTTGCGCAGCCCGCCGGCCGCGGCGCCGAGAATGTCCGACAGCATGCCGAGCAGATTGCGGTCGCGGCAACAATAGTGAATCACCGTCTCGAGGCCGACCTCGCGCTCGATCAACAGGGCCGAGGGCAACACGCCCATGCGGCTCTGCGCCCGCGGTCCATCGGGGACGTTCACGGCATCCACGCCCGCCGCCTTCAGGGCCCGGCACTGCGCCAGCATCGGAGCAGGATCGACGCCTTTGGGGGGGACGATCTCGACGCTGGAGACAAATTTTCCCGCGGCGATCTTCTTTCCCCAGCTCGATCGCTCGGCGAGCGGCACCGCCTCGGCCCCGCCCGGGGTCGCCGCCACCGCTTCGCGCGACACGACGACACTCGCCTGGCGCGGCGCCACGCTGACGATGTAGTCGCGCATCTTGCGAATGTGCTCGGGCGTCGTGCCGCAGCAGCCGCCGACGAATCGTGCACCCGCTTCGACCAGCCGCCGGGCATAACTCGCCATGTACTCGGGCGACGCGAGGTAGATCTTGCGATCGCCGACATCCTTGGGCAGGCCGGCGTTGGGCTGGGCCGAGAGGGGCCGGTCGGTGCCCTTCGCCATCCGCTCGACCGCTTCCAGCATGCCCGCGGGTCCGACCGAACAGTTGACGCCGATCACGTCCGCACCCCACTCCGTCAGCTGGCGGGCGAAATCCTCCGGCGCTGTCCCGTAACTGGTGAGTCCGTCGGTGCCGATCGTCATTTGAGCGACGACCGGCAGGTCGCAGGCTTCGCGCACTGCTCGTAGTGCCGCGTGAATCTCTTCCAGATCGCTGAACGTCTCGAGGACGAATCCGTCCACCCCACCCGCGAGCAGGCCGTTGACCTGGCGCCGGAACTGGTCACGTGCTTCGTCGCGGGAAGTGGGACCGAACGGCTCGAGCCGCAACCCGAGCGGGCCGATGGCCCCCACCACGCTGGCCCGCTCGCCGGCGGCGGCCCGCGCCAGCTCAGCGGCCGTCTGGTTGATGCGCTCGGTGAGATCGGCCAGTCCGTGCCCGCCGAGCTTGATCGGCGTGGCGCCGAACGTATTGGTCTCGAGGATCTCGGCGCCGGCGCGGACATACTCCTCGTGCACTTCGCGCACTAACGCTGGTTGCTTCAACGAGAGCTCGTCGTAGCACACGTTGAGAAAGAATCCCTTGGCGTACAGCATCGTCCCCATCGCGCCGTCGAACAGATGGACGCGTTGGTCGTCGATGAGGGAGCGAAGGGTAGGCAGGGGTGGCCGGGCCTTTTAGCGGGTTGTTTAACGTGGCCGCAATACGCCGCAAATCACCACGAAACCGATGTTCCGACACTGGAAATCTAAACGCGAACACGGCGCCCTGCCAGCGGACGCCGTGGATCCGGGTTGACGTTACGTCCCCATCACGCGAACCACTCGTTCAAAACGTTACGCTGTACGTGAGGAACACACTTCGACCAGGCTCCGGTCGGAAGAAGCTGACGTTCGTGAATTCGGCGTACAGGGCGTTCGACAAATTCGTGATGCCGACGCCAAGTCTCTGGTCGCGCAGCCCGTTCCGGGCGATGACAACACCCGCTCGTACCGAGTGGATGACGAACCCCGGCAACGTGGCGCCGACCGGATTGGTGGCCGGTAGCACGTCCGTGCGGTCTCCGTTGCCGCGCAGCTCGTACTCGGCGAACAGCCGGTCGTGCGGGTGGTCGTAGCGAATCGTGCCGCGGTAGCTGCTCGAGTAGGAGTTGCCGACGGGGGTATTGGGGTCGAGCACGTTCTTGGAATCCACCCACGTGGCACTCGCGCCAAGGGAGAACCCGGCTTCCAGCCCCAGCCGACCATTCAGCTCGATCCCACGAAACTGGAGCTTCTCCACGTTCACATTCCAGTATTCCGCTAGCCCCTGCACCGAATCGCCGGTCGGCGCGATGCGGATCCCATCGCGGATGCTGTTCTGGAACACGAACACCTCGGCGTTGGCGCGCGCCGTCCGGACGCGGACGCCCAGATCCACGTTGAGGCTGGTTTCCGGCTTGAGATTGGGATTCGGCGACTGATGGCCGAATCCCTCAGGGGTCGGACCGTTGAAGAACCGCTCGACGAGGTTCGGTGAACGGAACGCCCGGCCCACCGTTCCGACTACGCTGACGGCATCGGCAACCCGGACCACTGCGCTCGCCGCGCCGACCACCGTCTGGTCGGTGGAGCGCGCGATCGGTCCCGTGTAGTTCGGGGTGATACGGGTGGTGGCGGTGATGTGTTGGTAGCGGGCCCCGAACAACAGGGACAGCCGCGGCAAGACGCGCCAATCACTTTGCGCGAATATGCCTGTGCTGCGATAGGCCGCGTTGGGGACCTGGGGCACGGAGCTGGTCGAGGGCGGGATCGGACCCATGTTCACGAAGCTGGTCGTGCTCGAGTCGGAGTTCGTCGACCGATCGTGGAAGTAGTCGATCCCATAGGTGAACTCGACGCGCTCGCCGATCCGCTTGTTCAGCTCGCCGCGGAGACCGTAAGTGACGAGATCCGTGCGATTGATCTGGGCGATGTTGATCATCGATCCGGGGCCGGTGGGAATGGTGATCCCGAAGTCGAGGCGGCGGTCGTTTTCCTGGCGGTATAGCGTGGCTTCAGCTCGATCGGCGAAGGGCAGCATCAGGCCGGCCGCGCGGACGCCTGTGCTGAGCTTGCTGAACACTTGCCAGGGATAGAGGATCCGAATGGTCGGGTCGCCGGGAGAATACGCCGCCGGGTCCACGTAGCCGAACCCGGCGGTGTCGGCGCGGTAGCGCTGATAGCGGGCGAACAGCTCGCGTCCTTCGCCCAAGCGGTATCCGAGGTACGCGTCCGCGCTCAAATCTTGCCCTCGCGTGTCGCGCACCGGTGTGTCGCCCGCGAGCCGGATCTTGCCGTAGTCGCCTCCCGGCCCCTTATAGTCATCCGCGCGGCGCACGGCGCCGCCCAGCAGAACCCCCCAGCGACCGAAGCGGCCGTCGGTGGTAGCGAAGAGGCGTCGCTGCGCGTCGGCAGAGCTGTAGCGCGCGCCGGCGTCCCCGTGCAGGCCCGCGAGCTCAGGGGTGCGGCTGAACACGTTGATCACGCCGCCAATCGCGTCGGTGCCATACAGGACTGAGGCAGGCCCGCGCACGACCTCGACGCGCTCGATCGTGGACACATCGACGAGACCCGGGATTTCCCCGAAGTCCTGTTGCCGGCGGGAGTTGTTGAGCCGCTCCCCGTCGACCAGGAGCAGGATGCGTTGGCCGAGCTGTCCGCGGATCACCGGCCGCACCTGACTCAGGCCGACGCCCGATACGTCGAGACCGGCCTGCCCGCGAAACAAGTCCGTGAGCGTATTGGGCGCTCGGGCGCGGATGTCGGACCGGTCGAATACGTTGACCGGAGCCGGCGTGAGAAAGACTTCTTTGGGCGAGCGGGTCGCGGTCACCACGACGGGTGAGAGCCGAACGGTGTCCCGGGCGTGCGCGGAATCCGGCGTCGTTTGCTGTGCCGCGGCGAGGGCCGGTGCGACCACAAGCACAGCGAGCAGGCGGCTAGGAAACGGCCGGGACCGAGTCGGCGACATACGGGACCTCGCGTGGACGTTGAGTGGCGAAGCGATAGCCGATGAACATGAGGATGATGCCGATGAATTCAGCGACATAGAGGACTTCCGTGTGCCCGAAGCGCGTGAACGAGCCGCCGATGCCGGGCAGTAGGGCGCCCAGCGCAATCAGGGTGTTGCCGATGAACCGCCCGCGCGTCTCGCGTCGCGCGCGGTAGCGCCACGCCGACCAGGCTGCGGTGCCGGCAAGGAAGATGAACGCGTACGTGTTGATGAACGGGCTGAATGCCCGAACCCAGGTCCACACCAGCACCTTGCCGGTCAGACGATGCGGCTCGACCAGCGCCGCATTGATCGGCGACAGCCAGACACACGTTGCCGCGACCAGCATTACGACCACGAGCGCGACGGTCATGCGATGGGCTGTGCGCACAGGGAAATGCAGATAAACGCTGCCCTGAGCGAGCGGCGCGCCGCCCAGCAGCGCCCCCGAGATGTACCACAGGCGGAAAACGGGCTCGGACCAGCCGAACAGGGTAGTCACGGACTCGGTGATGGTGCCCAGCGCGTACGTCAACGTGCCGATGCCCCACCACATCAGGTGGAGACCGCCGCCTTTGACGTGAAAGCGCCGGAACAGCGAGGCGGAGAACGCCAGTGCGACCAACGTCGTCGCGAGCGGGATGTAAGCAACCGGGTCCAGCGACATGCGCCCACGCTAGCGCGGCTGCGCCGGCGCCGTCATTCGGGCGACTACGGAGGGGTTGTTACGGAGGCGCAGCCAACAGCCGGTGTTCGATCGCGAAGCGGGTGAGTCCAGCGACCGTGTGAATGTCCAGCTTTCGCATCAGGCTGTCGCGATACGTTTCGACCGTACGCACGCTGATCCCCAGCTCGGCGGCGGTCTCCCGGTTGGTACACCCGCGGGCCACTCGCAGCAGGACGTCGCGTTCCCGCGCCGTCAGATCGCCCAGCAGGTCGGGAGCGGTCTGCCCTTGCAGCGCCGCCGCCAAATGGCGAGCCACTGGCGGACTGAAGTACGAGTCTCCGGCATGCACGACGCGGATGGCGCGGCGGATGTCAGCCGGGCTTGAATCCTTGCGCAGGTAACCGTGGGCCCCGACCCGCACGCTTTCGAGTACGTACTCCCGGTCGTCGTGCACGCTCAGAATCAGGACGCGGACGTGTGGCAGGCGCGCGCGCAGTTGGCGCACCACCTCGAGCCCCGGTGTCCCGGGCATCGTGAGGTCGAGGAGCACGACGTCGGGGCGCTCGCCCGCCGCACGCTCCAGCGCCTCCGCACCATTTGCCGCCTCCGCGACGACGCGGAACCCTTCGACGCCCTCGAGCACGTGACGGATCCCCTCGCGCACCACGCTGTGATCGTCGACGACCAGGACGCGAATCGGATCGCTCACGGATCCGCCGTATCAAGGGGGAGCGTGAGGCGCACAGTCAGTCCGCCCGCGGGTGCGGAGGCGATCTCGAGCGTACCGCCGAGCGCGGTGAGTCGTTCCCGCATGCCCGCGAGCCCGAGGTGGCCCTCGCGCTCAGCGCGCGCCAGATCGAATTCTGGCGGCACCCCTCGCCCGTCGTCCGTCACCTCGAGCGCCAACCGCCCGGCGCCGTTGGCGAGCCGCACCGACACCTTGGTTGCAGCCGCATGGCGGGCCACATTGGCCAGCGCCTCCTGCATCGCCCGAAACAACGCGAGTTCGGCGCGGTCACTGAGCGGCGGGACCAGGGCCGGCGCGTCGATCGTGGCGGGGACCCCGGTCCGCGCGGTGAACGTCTCGGCTAGGGAGCGCAGCGCCGGCACCAGACCCAGGTCGTCGAGCAGGGCCGGACGCAGCTGCTCGGTGACCCGGCGGATGCTCTGCATCCCGGTGTCGATCAAGTCGAGCGTGCGAGCCACGCGGCTGGCGCGGGTAGGGTCGAGCTGTTCGGCCAGCAGGCCGAGCTGGAGCTTCACCGCTGCCAGCACTTGCGCCGTCTCGTCGTGCAGCTCCAGCGACAGCCGCCGCCGGTCTGCCTCCTGCTGCTCCACCATCATCGCCGAGAGTTGTGCCATCCGTCGGTAGAGGTCGGCGTTCTCGAGCGCCGCGCCGATCTGGCTGCCCAGCGCCCGGAGGAATCCTTCATCGAGGGCGGTGAACGGGTCCCGCGCGTCTCCAACCAGTACGAGGACCGCCGTGGTCCGCTCGCCGCGCAAGACCGGCAGCAGCACGGCGTAGGGATACCGGCGCCGCACGTCGGGGCGCGGGTCCGGCCAATCGCGGACAACCCTGGGACTGCCGGACCTGAGAGCGTCCGTCGTCGCTGCAGTGACCGGCGCTGGAAGTCCCAGCCCGGCCCACGCGTCGCAGGCCCCGGCCCCGGCCACGTAGTGCAGCTGCTCATCCGTGAGGACAATCATGGCGCTGCCGCGGACCGCGGGCAGCGCAAGCGGCCGCTGGAGCAGCCGCGCGATGTTGTCCCCGGCGCTGTGCTGTGGCTGGAGATCGCCGGAAAGCGCCGACAAGGCCGCGAGGCCGCGCCGCAACTCATCCTGAACCAGTACCAGGATCCCGGCGCCCGTCGCCAGCAGGAACAGGATGTCGAGGTAGTAGCCCCACGGGGTCCAGGCACCGCGCGCGCGCAGGAACGGATAGTCGAGATGGTGCAGCCCCCACGCGAGCAGGGCAGCGGAGAGCAGCGCCGCTCCAGTCGCCCGGACGCGTCGATAGTAGAGGAAAAACGTCACGCCCGTCCACACGGTGACGAGGCTGAGGAAGAGCACCGCCGGTCCGGAGGCGAGCAGGAAATCGTCAAGCCGGTAGATCGCCAGGTAGGACCAGACCGGAGGAAACGCGAGCAGCGTGGCATAGCGCCAGCGCCATTCGACCTGGCGGGAGAACACGAGGGCGGCCCAGAGCAGCGCCAGTCCGGTCCATCCCGTCAGCACCTGATGCCAGTACAACCAGATCCACTGGTGCGAAGCGAGGAAGCTCACAATGGCGCCGACGCGGAGCAGGTACATGAGCCAGGCCAGGCTCCACCACCCGAGGTACGCCTTGCGGTAGCGTCGATACAGGAGGCCGCTTAAGAGCGCGAGCCCCAGTGTGATGGCGGCCAGCAGCATCGCCGCGTGCAGCTCCGTGCCGATGGTCGGGTTCGTGGATTCGTTCACGATTGTTGGATGGTACTCCGGTGGCTGGAGCGTGCAAAGGCTGCGAGCGGACCAGGATTAGGCGCAGTAACATTGAGCGTATGTCCACCCTCGCCCCGCTGCACCCGCAAATCGTGCATTTCGTCGTCGCCCTGACCATCGTCGGGGCCTTGTTGCGCTGGCTTTCGCTCATCCCCAAGGTTCCGTTCGCGAACCCTGCGGCCTCGCTGCTGTTGCTCGTCGGCGCCGTCGGTGCGGTCTTCGCCGTGTCGTCGGGGATGGCGGCGCATCAACCGGTGGAAGCGATTCCCGGTGTCGCGGCCGCGGTCCGGGTGCACGAGGACTGGGGACATCGGGCGCGTACGGTACTGCTGATCATCGCGGCCCTCGAGCTGTTGGGTCTGCTCTTGCTTCCGCTGCCCACATTCCGGCGCTGGGTGCACGTGGTCTCGGCGGTCGTGTGCCTGCTCGGCGCCGCCACGGTGTTCGTCGCGAGTGAGAAGGGCGGGGAGCTCGTGTACTCGTACGCGGGTGGACCCGGGCTCCGTACAGGCGACACGAATGACATTACGCGCCTGTTCACCGCCGGTGTCTACGAACAGGCCATGGTCGAGCGCGCGCGGAAGCAACCGATCGCGGCCGCTGAGCTGATCGACCTCCTGGCCCGTCGCTGGCCGGGCGATACGGCGATTGAGCTGTTGCGCATCGAGTCCCTGCTGCGCGACCGCGGCGACGCCGCCGGCGCGCTCGCCGCGCTCAACGCGCTGCACCTGCCGGCCGACAACCCGCGTCTCCAGGTCCGGGCCGGTCTGCTGGCCGTCGATGCCCACCTCGCCGCCGGCCAGCCGGATTCGGCGCGCGCCCTGTTGCACCGGCTTGTTGCGCAGATCCCCGCGTCGCAGCGTCTCAAGGATCGCCTGGCCCAGCTCGGCAGCTAGCGGTTTCGGCATGAGCGACCTACTCGCCGCCCGGTTTCAGATGGGGATGTCGCTCGCCTTCCATATCGTCTTCGCGGTCATCGGCATCGCGATGCCGGTGCTGATGGTTGTGGCCGAGGGACGCTGGCAGCGCACCCGCGAACCGGTGTACCTCGATCTCGCCAAACGCTGGGCGCGCGGCACGGCGATCCTGTTCGCGGTAGGTGCCGTTTCGGGCACCGTACTCTCGTTCGAGCTCGGGCTCTTGTGGCCGGGCTTCATGCGCTTCGCCGGCCCCATCATCGGCATGCCGTTCTCGCTCGAGGGATTTGCCTTCTTTACCGAAGCGATTTTTCTCGGCGTCTACCTGTATGGCTGGGAGCGGGTGTCCGCGCGCGCACACCGGTTCGCCGGGATCATGGTCGCGGTGAGCGGGGCCCTGTCGGGAATCTTCGTCGTCATCGCCAACGCCTGGATGAACGCGCCGACCGGATTCGACGTCGTGAATGGCCAGGCGGTGAACGTGCGCCCGCTCGCGGCCATGGCCAATCCGGCGACGTTGCCTCAGATCATTCACATGACGCTCGCGGCGTACGCGGCGACCGGCTTCGCCGTGGGCGGGATTCACGCCGGGTTGATGCTGCGCGGGCGCAGTGCCGGGTTCCACCGGCACGCCTTGACGATCGCGCTGCTGGTCGGCGCACCGGCGGCCATCCTGCTGCCGCTCTCGGGCCACTACGCAGCCGCGCACGTCGCGCGGCATCAGCCGGCCAAGCTCGCGGCCATGGAGGCGCTGTTCGAGACGCGGGCGGGCGCGCCGATCACGCTGGGCGGTTGGCCCGATGTCAACGCACGCCGCACCCGTTTCGGGGTCGAAATCCCCTTTCTGCTCTCGTTACTCGCTTACGACAACCCGAACGCGGTGGTGCAGGGGTTGGACAGCATCCCGCGCGCCGACTGGCCCAACGTCCCGGTGCTTCACTGGTCGTTTCAGCTCATGGCGGGACTCGGGACCTACCTGGCCGCCGTGGGACTTTGGGCGGCCTGGTTGCTGCGCAAGCGGGCGCCGCTCCAAGAGCGGCGGCGATTCCTGCGCGCCGTCGCGATCGGGACGCCGATGGGCTTTGTCGCCATCGAAGCCGGCTGGATCGTGACCGAGCTGGGGCGCCAGCCGTGGGTGATCTACGAGGTGATGCGAACCGCGGACGCGGTCACGCCCATGCCGGGTCAGCTTTTTCGTACCGGGCTGTTCGCGCTGATCTACGTGTTTCTCGCCGTGGTGGTCGTGGTGCTGCTGTCGCGCCAAATCCTGCGCAGCCCGATGCACACCGGAGAATACCGGAGCCCCGTCGGATGAGCGCCGCCGTTGTCATTGCGGGCATCATGGTGGTGACGCTCAACGCCTACGTGCTGTTGGGAGGCGCGGACTTCGGCGGTGGCGTTTGGGATCTGCTGGCCCGGGGTCCGCGCAAGGCCGCCCAGCGGGACCTGGTCGCGCACGCCATCGGCCCGGTGTGGGAAGCGAACCATGTGTGGCTTATTCTCGTCATCGTCCTCTTGTTCACCTGCTTTCCCGCGGCGTTCGCGCGGCTCGCCGTAGCGCTCAACCTTCCTCTCACGGGAGTATTGCTGGGGATCGTGCTGCGCGGCTCGGCCTTCGCGTTCCGTGGGTACGGCGGCGACCGCGATGTCGTGCAGCGACGCTGGGGACGGGTGTTCGCGATTGCGAGTCTGGTCACTCCGGTACTCCTCGGGGTGGTTGTGGGAGCAATTGCTTCAGGACGACTGGGGGAAGGGGGAAGCGGGAAGGGGGAAGGGTACTTCGCTAGCTATGTCGCGACGTGGTTGACGCCGTTCACGCTCCTGGTCGGGCTGTTTACGCTCGCCTGTTTTGCCTTTCTGGCCGCGGTGTACCTGACCCTCGAAGCGCCCGCCGGGGCGTTGCGGGAGGATTTTCGCGCCCGGGCCCTCGGGGCCGGCGTGGCCGTTTTCGTGACGGCTGCTCTCGCCTTGGTGCTCGCGCAATCCGGCGCCCCACGGGTGCGCGCCGGACTGATGCAAACATCCTGGGCACTCCCGTTCCAGCTGGTCACCGGTCTGGCCGCGGTGACGGCGCTGGCGGCGCTCTGGACCCGTCGCTACACGCTGGCCCGTGTGGCCGCGGCCGCCCAGGTGTCGCTGATCGTGTGGGGCTGGGCGTGGAGTCAGTTTCCCTACGTATTGCCGCCGGATCTCGCCATCGCGACGGCCGCGGCACCGGTGGCCACGCTGCGGCTCGTGTTGGTCGCGCTCGTGCTTGGCGCGCTGGTCTTGTTACCGTCTCTCTTCTATTTGTTTCGGGTTTTCAAGAGCAGGTCCTGAGACGCTATCAGCTATCAGCCATCAGCCGCTCCAGGTCCGCTGCGCTTACACCCGTCACTGATAGTCTCTTCCGCCGCCCTCCGGCGCCGCCGATTATCGCGATGTCTCGCTTTGCCACGCGTAGTCGTTTCGCGAGAAACCGAATCAATTCGGCATTGGCAGCCCCATCCACAGGAGGCGCAGCCAACCGGATACGAACCGCGTCGCCGTAGCGGCCCGCGATCTCGGTCGTCTTGGCACGGGGCACGACATGCACGACGAGTGTTACGGGATGCATCAAGCTGATTAGCTGATGGCTGATAGCTGAAAGCTCAAAGTATCCTGCTGAACACGAGCTGTTTCACCAACCACAACACCAGCAGCGCCACGAGCGGGCTGAAGTCGACCATCCCGGTCGCCGGCATCAAGCGCCGGATCGGCTCGATCAGCCAGTCGGTCAGCCAGTAGAACGGTCGCATCCAGCGCGAATAGCGGAAAGCGCCGAGCCAGGATGCGATCACGCGGATCAGGATCGCGAAGAACAGGACGTCGTACACGATCGTCACAGCCAGGATCGCGATGCCGCGGGATCCGCCCTGCGCGGCACCGCTGACGTTGGACCAGGCGCGCAACAGCCACTGGGCGAGCGAGACGACGATGACACCCAGGATGGCGACGCCGATGACGAGCCACCAACCCGCCTGGGTGGGATTGCCGCCGCGGCGCACGACGCGCTGCTCGATCGGCTTCATCACGGGGTCGGTGAGCTGACGCAGCAGCTTCCCTAGCGTACCAAACGGAGAGACGCGCCGCGTGCGCACCAGCCAGGATCCAACCGCCACCAGCACTGACAGGGCAAAAACGCCGAACACGGTGTAGCGAACGAGTAAGAACCGGTCGTCCATGGTTGACAAGGTAGCGAATCAAAGGCGTTGGGTGTGGGATGTTGGAGGTGAGCGGAGTGGAAACGTAGGTTATCGCACGAATAGGATGATGCCGTTCGAGGTACCCTACATCATCATCGTTCCATGCACGGATACCATTCGCTGGAGGCGTGGAAGCACTCGCATGGCACGGCCGTGTTGGTGCTGCGGGCCCTGGATGCCTCGGATCATTCCCGGTGTCGCGATCTCTTTTGGCAGATCAGGCGAGCGATTGTCTCGGTCGAAGCGAATATCGTCGAGGGGTACGCATTAGGTACGGTAGGACTGTTCACCAAGCACCTGCGCATTGCGATGGGATCTGCGGCGGAGGCCGAATGTCTGATCAGGTTGGCTGGGGAACTGGGGTATGTAACCCAAGAGATCGTGAAGGCTGCCGAGAACGGTCTTGGCGCCGCGATGCAATTGCTCTATGGTTTGTGTCGCCACCCACCTCGTCGATTCTCTCGGTCCAAGTAGCACACCTCCGACATCCAACATCCAACGCCGTTGTACTAGTGACATCCTACGCCGTGGGGCTAAGTGCCTCTCTGGCGATCCGTGCCTGCTCGGCCTGGTGCGCCGCCGGGTAGCCTTCGGCCGGGCTGGCCCGCTCGGGGCGCGACACGTCCTTGATCGCGATCGCGGCGGGCGTGAGATCGCGCAGCTTGGGGAGCACGAACTTGCGCGCGCCATAGTTGCGCGGCTCTTCCTGGACCCAGAACACTTCGCTGAGCTTCGGATAGGCACGGACCAGCTCCGTGAGCTCGGCGGCAGGGAAGGGGTAGAGCAGCTCCACGCGGGCGATGGCGACGTGACTCGCCTGCGCGCGCGCCGGGGCCGCGAGCAGGTCGTAGTACACCTTGCCGCTGCACAACACCAGGCGGGTGATCGCGTCGCGCCGGTCGCGGGCGTCCGCATCGTCCAACACCGCGCGGAACTTCCCGCTCGTGAGGGCGTCCAGGCGGGATGTGGCCGCGGGCAGGCGCAGCAGGCTCTTCGGCGTCATGATGACCAGCGGCCGCATTTCGGCGTGGCGCCCCTGGCGGCGCAGCAGATGGAAGTACTGGGCCGGGGTGGTGCAATTGGCCACGCGGATATTGCCTTCGGCGCCCAGCGCGAGGAACCGCTCCAGCCGCGCACTCGAGTGCTCCGGTCCCTGGCCCTCGTAGCCATGCGGCAGCAGCAGGGTCAGCCGGGACGTGTGGCCCCACTTCGCGAGGCCGGAGGTGATGAACTGATCGATGATGATCTCGGCGCCGTTGGCGAAGTCGCCGAACTGCGCCTCCCACAACACCAGGGTCTCCGGGGCCGCGACGGCATAGCCGTATTCGAATCCCAGACAGGCGAGCTCGGAGAGCGGGCTGTTGTGCAGCTCGAATGGTGCGCGCGCCCCGGGCAGGTGCTGGATCGGGGCATGACGACGCCCGTTCACGGCGTCGTGCAGGACCATTTGTCGCTGGCTGAACGTGCCACGCTCGGTGTCCTGACCCGTGAGCCGGAT
>DATFGN010000152.1:0-9336 GCA_035249405.1 Gemmatimonadales bacterium | reverse complement strand
CCGCAACTTCGTCGTCTGGATCCACATCGCGAAGCGACCGGAGACGCGTGAGCGGCGCATCAGCGAATCGATCGCGTTACTCGCAGCGGGCAGGAAGCTCGGTCTGAAATAGACGTCGCTTACTTCACTGCACGATCGCGCCCCACGACCGCGGCGCCCAAGACCGACAACGCCAGGACCGCGGCGATCGCGTTGAGCACGGCGTACCCCCAGCTCGCCACGATCACGCCCGCCAGGGCACCCGCTCCCGCCGCGAACAGTCCCATGATCAGGTCGGCACCGCCTTGCACCCCCGGTCGCTCGACGAGCGGCACCGCGTCCACGAGCAGCGCGGAGCTCGCGACCAGAGAGCACGACCAGCCCAGGCCCAAGAGGAAGAGACCCACGAACAGCCGGGGCGAGCCACCGGCGGGCGCCCCACCAGCCAGGACGAGGGCCGCCAGCAACACCACCGCCCCGATCGCCAGCACCTTGGCGTGGCCGGCCCGATCCACCACCCAACCCACGAGCGGCGCGAACGCGTACATGCCCAATACATGCGCGCTCAGCACCAAGCCGATGATTCTCAGGCTGTCGCCGACGGGACCACCGTGATGGATGTGGAGCGGCGTCATCACCATCACCGACACCATGATGGCGTGGGCGCTCGCCATGGCGACGATCGCGGCCGCGGCCCGCGGGTGCATGCGGACGACGGCGATGATGTGGCGCAGCGTCGCTGGCGAGCGGTGCGCCTCGCCGCGGGTGTGCGCCAGCTCGCGGGCGAGGAGCAGGGGGTCGGGTCGTAACCGCACCGCGATCCACGCCGTCGCGAGCCACGTCCCGAGCGCGGTGAAGACGAACGCGCCGGTCAGCGCGGGCGTGCCGAGCCAACGCGCCACCGCCGCGCCCGGACCGGCGAGGTTCGGTCCCAGCACGGAGCCGATCGTCGTCGCCCACACCACGAGCGCCAGCGCGCGGGCGCGATGGTCCGGTTGGGCGAGGTCGGTCGCGGCGTAGCGCGCCTGGTTGTTGGCGGCGGTCGCCGACCCGATCGCCAGGGTGCCGAGCAGCAGCACCGGGAAGGCGTGCAGGACGCCCGCGAGCACGCATAGCGCGGCACCAACTCCGCCGATGCCGTAGCCGACCACGAGCCCCGCTCGGCGGCCGCGGGCGGCCATTACGCGGGCGAGCAGAAACGCGGCCAACGCCGCGCCGAGGACTTGACTGGTCTGCGCCAGGCCGGCGAGCTCCGCCGAGCCGAGGATGTCCTCGGCGAGCAGCGCGGCGACCGCGACGCCCGACGAAACGCCGACGCCGCCCAGCGCCTGGCTGACCATCAACAGCCCTACCGTGCGCCGTTGGACACGACGGAGGTCGATCTCGGCAGGAGCCGTGCGGGTGTCCGTCATGGTTGGAAGCTACCGACTATCTTTGTGCGCGCCGATTGAGATTCTCTCCCAGGAGGAACGCATGCGCCTCGTCACACGCGGGATCGGGATTGTCGCGACGTTGATGCTGGTCGGGGCCTCCGCTGCATCGGCCCAGCATCCGCAGGTTCGCAAAGGCTTTTGGATCGGCTTTGGGTTCGGCTGGGGTTCCTACGGTATTTCGTGCAACGGTTGTAGCGGGCTGGGTCGTACCGGCTCGTACACGGGTTACATCAAGATGGGCGGGACCCTCAATCCGCATCTGCTGCTGGGTGGAGAGACGATTGCGTGGTCGAAGTCCGAAGGGGGCAACACGATCACGGCGGGGAACGTGACGTTTTCCGCGTACTACTATCCAAATCCCTCAGGCGGCGCATTCCTCACCGGGGGCGTCGGATTCTCGAGGGCCGAAGCCTCTGGCGGTGGAAGCAGCGCCGGAGAAACGGGGCCGGGCTTCACGGTCGGTGCCGGCTACGACATCCGTGTGGGGTCGAACATTTCGATCGTGCCGACGACCAACTTCGTCTGGGGGCATCCGCAAAGCGGATTCAGCCAAAACTTCTACCAGTTCTCACTAGGCATCACGTTTCACTGATCTGACGTAGCGTGAAGGCCGTTCGCTACGACGATTTCGAAGGTCCGCTTCGTTTGGTCGACGTGCCGGATCCCACGCCGGTGCCCGATGGCGTCGTCGTCAAAGTGGGAGCCTCCGGCCTGTGCCGATCCGATTGGCACGGCTGGAAAGGCCACGACGCCGATGTGAAGGTGCCGCACGTGCCGGGGCATGAGTTCGCCGGCACCGTGATCGCGGCAGGCAAGGACGTCCGGAAATGGAAGCCGGGCGACCGGATCACGGTGCCCTTCTCGATGGGATGCGGCACGTGCGAGCGCTGCCGCGCGGGCGACGAGCAAATCTGCGATCGCTACTACCAGCCCGGCTTCACGGGCTGGGGCACGTTCGCGGAGCTCGTCGCCCTCCCGTACGCCGACGTGAACCTGGTGCGCCTCCCCGATGCCATGACCTTCACGACCGCCGCCCTCTTGGGGTGCCGCTTCGCGACGGCGTACCGCGCCGTGGTCGGGCAGGGCCGTACGCAACCCGGCGAATGGGTGGCCGTGCACGGCTGCGGCGGCGTCGGCCTCTCGGCCACCATGATCGCGCGGGCCCTCGATGCGCGCGTGATCGGCGTCGACATCGCTCGGGACAAGCTCGAGCTGGCCCGTTCCTGTGGCGCCGAAACCGTCATCGATGCGAAGGCGACAGCGGATGTGGCGGGAGCGATCCGGGACGTGACGGGAGGCGGCGCCCAGGTCTCGATCGATGCCCTCGGCAGCCCCACCACCTGCCGCAATTCGATCCTCTCACTCCGGAAGCGGGGCCGGCACATCCAGGTCGGGCTGCTCCTCGCCGATCAGAGCGAGCCGCCCGTGCCCATGGGTCAGGTGATCGCGCGGGAGCTGGAAATCCGGGGGACGCACGGGCTGCAGGCGCGGGAATACGCGGGGATGCTGGAGTTGATCACCACGGGACGACTGCTACCTGAGAAGCTGTTGGGAAAAACGATTGCCCTGTCGCAGGTCGGTGCTGAGCTCGCCGGGATGGACTCGTTTCCCGGTGTGGGGGTTACGGTTGCAGTTCTGGACTAGCAAGCAGGTCCTTCCTCCTCTTTTCTTCTCAAGAGCGAGCACCCTTGTCATCCTGAGCGAAGCGCGCGGCACGCGCGCGGAGCGAAGGACCTGTTTTTCCTTCGCTATGCACCGATCCTTCCTCGATGTACCGATCCTTCCTCGATGTACGGTCCTTCCTCTCGTTATCACGAACTCCAAAAGCAGGTCCTTCGCTCCGCGCGCTTTCGCGCGCGTCGCTCAGGATGACAACGCTTGCTCATTCTTAGGAAAAAAGAGAAAGGAGAGATCTTCCCAGGTTGGGTTCCTGCGTTCTATCGATCCAGCTCCTCGAGGGCCGATTGAATGTCTTCCAGGCACTGCGTGATCCGATCCTGGTGCGTCCGGAAGGAGACGACGCAGATCCGGAGCGCGAAGCGGCCGCCCACGCTCGTGCCGGTCAGGTACACGCGCCCGCGGCGGTTGATGGCATCGAGGAGCCGGCGGTTGCGGGCATTACCCGCATCGGCGCCCTCGCCGGGCCGGGACGCGCGGAAGGCCACCGTGGAAAGCTCGGGCTCCGCCACGATCTCGATGCCGGGCATGGCGCGCAGGCCGTCCGCCGCCAGGCGCGCGAGGTCGAGCTTCTCCTCCAGCGCGTCGCGGAACGCCGCTGCGCCCACGAGGCGGAGCGGCAGCCAGAGGCGGAGTCCGCGGAACGGCCGCGACAGCTCGGGCGAGATCTGGCAGAAATCGACGAACGCCTCGTCCTCCTGCATCGCGGGCAGGTAGTCGCCTTCGGTCGAGTGCGACGCGCGCAGCGCGGCGGCCTCCCGCACGAGCAGCGCGCCGGTGCCGTACGGCAGGAACATGCCCTTGTGCGGGTCGAGCGTGATCGAGTCGGCAAGCTCCATCCCGCTGAGCGCCCGAGATCCCCGCTCGGTCAGGACGAAGAATCCTCCGTACGCCGCGTCCACATGGAACCACAGCCGCTCGCGCCGGGCAACGGTCGCGATCGTCCGAAGGTCGTCCACCGCCCCCGTGTTGGTAGTGCCGCCGCTCCCCACGATCAGAAACGGCCGCCGCCCCGCTCCGCGATCGCGCGTGATCGACTGTGCGAGCACGTCGGTGCGCATCCGGAAGCGCTCGTCCGACGGCATGACCCGCACCGCGTCCGTGGGGAAGCCGGCCAGCAGCGCGGCCTTGTGCACCGAGTGATGCGCCTGATCGGACACGTAGAGCGTCCCGTCCTGGAACCGTTCCGGCAGATGACGCGCGCGGGCCGCGACGATCGCGGAGAAGTTCGCGAGCGAGCCGCCCGACGTGAGGATGCCGGAAGCCGAGCGAGGATACCCGACCGCGTCCACCAGCCATTGCAGGACGTTGGTCTCGAGCTGGACCAACCCGGGGGCCGCGAGCCAGACCCCCGTATAGCGGTTCACGATGTCGGCGATGAAGTCGGCCACTGCGGTGTGCGGTAACCCGCCGCCCGGGACGTAGGCGAGATACCCGGGACCCGCCGTGTTGAAGCTGGCGGGGACCGCCTGGTCGAACAGCAGGGACAGCGTCTCTTCGAGATCGGCCCCGTGCTCGCCGATCGGCTCGGCCAGTGCGCGCGCGACGGTCGCCGGGTCTCCGACCGGATGGGCGGGCTGCGCGGCCAGCGTGTCGAGATGATCTGCCGCCCGGCGGAGCACCGCGCTCATGAGCTGCTGCAGCGCCGTCCCCGACAGCTCGAGCGGGCGCACCGTCGACACGCTGGCCGTACGCGCCAGGACTGGCTAGTGCACCATCCTGGTCGCCATTTCGTGGAAGGTGTAGGGGCCGTCCGGGCACTTGATGGTCGAATTGGTCGGGTGCATCAAGCCATTCGGATTTTCCTTCCACAACCACACGTGCAAATCCCAGTGGTGCAGCTCGGCAGGCAGGATGGGCGCGTGTCCTTCCATCGGACCGTCGAGCTTGGTGCCGAACATGACCGGCGCGTCTTTCGAAATCGCCGTCGGCATGAACCATTCGGCGGCAACCAGCTTGAGATGATCGCCCACCGGTTCGTAGATCAACACCTGCGGTTTGAGCGAGTCGAGGGTCGGGCCGATCAGCGCGGGGTTCAGGAAGTGCACGCCCATCCCGCCCGGCTTGTAGGGCATCATGCCCTCTCCCTCACCGCCCTTCGGGTAATCCACGCAACCGAGGGTGGAGAAGTAGCCATCGCGGACCGCCGCGACCGGGTCCTGGTATTTCTCCAGCGCGGCCCGGGCCGCCGCGAGGTTGGCGGGCACCGGCGGCGGGCCCGCCTGCGCATGCAACAGCGTGGTCGCGACGAGCAGAGCTGGGGCCAGCAGGAGTCCCTTGTGCATCGATTTCACGTTCGTCCTCCAGGAGGGGAGCAAGGTGAGGGGCTAAGCTGCGGCCTGCAGCGGCCGCAGACAAGTGAGTGCCACGCGTGGCAGGGGCGCGCGCTGTTTGCACACCACGAGCGTCGTTATGATACCACTCGACCCATCCCGAGGAGCTATCATGCCCGACGACATGGGGACATTCCGCGTTGATGTCGAGATCGAAAACCCCGCCCGCCCCGGCGAGCGGCGAGCGATCCACGCAGTACTGGTGGACACCGGCGCGGAATTGTCCTGGGTGCCGGCTGGAGTGCTCGAGTCGCTCGGCGTCGAACGCAACAACAAATGGCACTTTCGTCAAGCTGACGGAACCATCCTCGAACGCTGGACCGGTAGCGTGCTCATCGCCGTGGCCGGCAAACGCGCGGGCGATGAAGTCGTGTTCGGCGAACCGGGTGATCTGGTCCTGCTTGGCTCCCGGACCCTGGAAGGACTGAACTTCCGCGTCGAGCCGGTCACGAAACGCCTGGTGGACGCCGGACCGGTCCCAGCGGCCGCAGCGGCCTAGGGGTTGGGGGTCCTTCGCGCCCGCTGCGCCGCCGCGAGGAATTGCTTGGCGAGCGCCCCGATCGCGGCGTAGTCGCGCCGAGCCAGCGCGTCCTTGGAGATCAGCTCCGTCCCGACACCGATGGCCGCGGCGCCTGCCTGGAACAGCTCGGCCAGGTTGTCGAGCGTCACGCCGCCCGTCGGGACGAGCGGAATGTCGGGAAACGGCCCGCGCAGCGCCCGTAGATACGCCGCTCCCCCGACGCTGCCGACCGGAAAGACCTTCACCATGTCGCCGCCGAGGCGAAACGCCTCGAACACCTCGCTCGGCGTGAGCGCGCCCGGGAGCACGGGGACACCCGCGCGATGCGCGGCATCGATGACTTCCGATACCAGGCACGGCGTGACGATGAACTGTGCACCGGCAGCCACCGCGCGTCGGGCCGTTTCGGCGTCCGTCACGGTCCCCGCGCCGACGAGCACCTTGCCGGGAAAGCGTTTCGCGACCGCGCCGATCGCCTCGATCGCATTGGGAACCGTCAACGTGATCTCGGCGATGGGCAGTCCCGCGTTTTTCAGAGCCTCGACAACCTCCACAACCTCCACAACGGCCTCACCGGTGCGGATGATGGGGATGATGCCGACCTCGCGAAGTCTCGAGACTGTCTGTTTGCTCAACGCAGGAGCTCCTCGACCTCGGCACGGGTCACGACACAGAAATCGCCCGGGATGCCGTGCTTGAGTGCCGACGTTGCGGCCGCGAAGCGGACGGCGTCGCCCCAGCCGTGGTTCTCGAGGCGGCTCACGATCAGACCGCCACAGAATGCATCACCGGCGCCGATCGGATCCATTGTTTCGACCTCGTGGCGCGGCGCCGTGTAGACCTTCCCGTCCGCTGCTACCGCCGCTGCGAGCGGATTGTCCCGCATCGTGATCGCCACCGCCCTGAGGTCAAACCGCTTCTGGAGCGCGCGCGCGACCTCGGCCGAGTCGTCGCCACCGATGCCAAAGACCACGCGCGCGTCTTCCATGGTCGTAGTGAGCACATCCACGTGCTCCATCAGCGGCTGCTGCGTCGCGCATGCCTGCTGCGCGCTCCACAGCTTGCTGCGGTAGTTCAAGTCGTAGCTGACGGTGAGACCCGCCCGCTTGGCCGCGGCGAGCGACTCGGCGGTGACCCTCGCTGCGCCCTCACTCAGCGCCGGCGTGATGCCGCTGACGTGGAACCAGCGCGCGCCGGCAAACACGACAGCCCAGTGGATGCTGCCGGGCGTGATGCGGCTGATCGCCGATCCCGCGCGATCGTACAGCACGCTGCTGATGCGTGCGCCGCCGATCTCCACGAAATAGAGACCCACTCGACCGTCCGTGGTCCACTCGACGTGCGCATCCACGCCCTGCTCCTGGGCTCGGGCTTCGATCAGTCGGCCCAGCGCGTTGTCGGGCAGGCGAGACACCCAGCGCGACGTGACGCCGAGCCGCGCGGCCAGCACGGCGACGTTCAGCTCGCTGCCCCCGACGGTCGCTGCGAGGCTCGAGGCTTGCTCGAGCCGCTGCGAGGCCGGGGGCGAGAGCCGCAGCATCGCTTCACCGAAGGTGACGAGATCCACTACCGCACTTTCCCACGGGCAGCAACCTGCCAGCTTCCTTCCACTCGGCCGCCGCGACCGTACCAGACTTCGTCATGCAGGTTGACCGTTGCGCAGACATGGCTCGGCACCACCCAGAGCTTCTCGCCGACGAGTGGGCGCGCCCCATCGATCTCCACGTAGCCGTGCTCCTCATTCAGCTTGCGCATGGTCCACTGGTGCCCGATGAAGTGGCCGAACGTTCCGGCACCAACCGTCTGATCGCTCGAGAACGTCTTTGACCCGGCGTCGATCACGCACTGATCCGCCACGGCGGTGCTGACGACGGTGGTGAGCACACGGAGCGCGCAGTCGGCCTCAGTGCAGAGCTGCGCCGCGACGCTGCTCGCGTCATAAAAAACGTAGGTGCCAGGCCGGATCTCAGTGGTGCGCGGAATCAGCGGCGTTTTCGCGGCACCGGGCGTTGAACCGCCGGAGACGATCTTCGCCTCGAAGCCCGCCCGAGCGAGCGCATCGAGCACGGTGTCAACCCTGACGCACGCCGCCTGGAAGCCTGCCTCGTCGAGCCAGGACGGCCAATAGAAGATCCCCTGGAAATCCGAGCACGCCTGCGCGATCGCGACCGCTTGTTCGGGTGACTGCGCGCCCGTGCGGCCCACGCCGACTTCGATCTCCACGAGCGTCCCGATCCCCTGGAGGTCACGAGCGACCTCAACGGAATCGATCGCCACTTTCACGCGTCGCAGCTTCGCCAGCTGTTTCAGGCGCGGCAGCTTCGCCTTCAACAGGGGGTAGGCGACCAGCACATCGTCGCCGGGCAACACCTCCGCCTCGCCCACTTTGGCGACCGTGATCCCGATGGCGCCGGCGTCGAGCTGCAGCTGCGCGATCTCGGCGATCTTGTGGGTTTTCACGTGCGGCCGCAGCGCGACGCCCCACGCCCGACATTGCGCCTGCATCCGGGCGATGTTGCGCTCGAGAACGTCGAGGTCGACGTAGAGGGCGGGGGTATCGAGGTCGAGCGCGTCCACTATCGCGTCTGCTTCGCGATGCATTCGATCTCGACGGCGATGCCGCCCGGTAGCGCCCCCGCCTGGATCGTGGTGCGGGCCGGAAACGGCGCCGTGAAGAACGTCGCGTACACCTCGTTCATCGCGGCGAAATCGGTGATGTCGCGCAGATAGACGTTGCACTTGACGACGTCATCGAGTGACGAGCCCGCCGCCTGGAGGATCGCGCGCAGGTTCTCGAACGCCCGCTTTGTCTCCGACCGCACGTCCCCCAGCTCCAGGGTATTGGTCAGCGGGTTGATAGGTCCCTGTCCGGCAACAAAAATGAAATCGCCCTCGATCACGGCCTGCGAATACGGACCTACCGGCTTGGGCGCCTGCTCGGTCACAATAGTTTTTCTCAAGGGAGCGGGCTCCTCATTTTGTTCTCCAAGAGTATCGTGGCAGAGATACCTGACAAGGCGCGGCGCAGGCCTAGTCCGCGACGCGAATGACCACTTTTCCGACGGCGCGACCGGACTCCACGTAGGCGATGGCCTCGGCCGCGGCTTCCAGCGGAAAGATCTTGTCCAGGACCGGCTTGATGACACCCTGGTCCACCAGCGCTGCTATTCTCTCCAGCTGCTCACCGCTTGCGCGCATGAACAGGTACTCGAAACGCACGTGCCGTTCCCGCGCCAGGCGATCGACCTTGCGATTCAGGAACCCGAGGATCCAGACCAGCGGCAGGCTGAGGCCCCAGGCTCGCGCGAACTTCCCATCGGGCCGGCCGCCGATCGTCACCACCACGCCGCCCGGCTTGACCACCGCGAACGAGCGGAGCAGCGTGTCGCCCCCC
>DATFGN010000151.1:0-3507 GCA_035249405.1 Gemmatimonadales bacterium | reverse complement strand
CGCTGCCGTAGCGCAGAAACTCGGCGCCGGCGAGACCGGGGATGGCGCGGAATACGCGGCGTTGCTCGGCGGTGCGCAGCCGGGTCTGAAACCCCACCAGGTTCCACATCTGCCCGGCGCGATCCTCGCGCCGCAGCTGCACCACGGCGTGGGCTTCCCGCCCGGTGCGGGGGTCGCGCAGCCCGACCGGCTTCATGGGACCGAAACGCAGCGTCTCCGGTCCGCGCCGAGCCATCTCTTCCACCGGGAGACAGCCCTCGAAATACGGGATGCGGTCGAACTCGTGCGGCGGTTCGTACTGGTCGGCAGCGACGAGGGCGGCCATGAACGCCTGATACTGCGCCGCGTCCATGGGCGCGTTGAGGTAGTCGTCACCCCCCCCTTTACCGTAGCGCGAGGCGAGGAACAGCAGGTCATGGTCCAGCGATTCGTCGGCGACGATGGGCGCGATGGCATCATAGAAAGCCAGCGCCTCGCTTCCCACGCGGCCGGCCAGCGCCTCGCTCAGCTTATCGGAAGTGAGGGGGCCGGTGGCCACGACGGCCGGTGAGGGCAGCTCGGTGACCTCCTCCCGGACCAGGGTGACCAGCGGATGACCGCTGACGCGCTCGTGCAGCGCGCGGGAAAACACGGTGCGGTCGACCGCGAGCGCCGCGCCGCCCGGCACCCGGGCGGCATCGGCTGCCTGCAACACGACACTGCCCAGCCGGCGCATCTCGGCCTTGAGCAATCCGTGCGCGTTGGTGGTTTCCACCGACTTGAAGGAGTTGCTGCAGACGAGCTCGGCCAGGAGGTCGGTCTGGTGCGCGGGGGTCTGCCGGATGGGTCGCATCTCGAACAACCGCACGGCGACCCCGCGCTCCGCCAGGGCCCACGCCGCTTCGCACCCCGCGAGTCCGCCTCCGATGACGACGGCGTCGTGCCGTGACGTCAGGCTCCGTCCGCCTCCACCGCGGGAAGGCTCGCGTCCACCGTGACTTCGTGTGCGCACTTCAGGCACTTGCGCGTGGCTCCCATCGTCTTGGACTGCTTCTCTTCCATCCCCACGAAGCCGCAGTTGGGGCATGCGACGGCAACCGGGCGGTTCCATACCGAGAAGTCGCAATCGGGGTAGCGCGTGCAGCCGAAGAAATTGCGTCCCTTACGCGTGCGGCGCTCGGCGATGTCGCCCTCGCCGCACTTGGGGCACGTGATGCCGAGCGGGACGGGGCGCGTGTGTTTGCACTGGGGAAACCGCGTACAGGCCAGGAACTCGCCGAAGCGCCCGGTTTTGATGACCATCGGCGAGCCGCACTCCTTGCAGATCTCGTCGGACGGCTTGTCCGGCACCTTGTCACGGCCGATTGGCTTCGTGAAGCGACACTCGGGGTAGCGGGCGCACGCGATGAACGGCCCGAAGCGCCCGCTGCGCACCTCGAGCGGGCTGCCGCAGGTGGGGCACCGCTCCTCGTGCAACTTGGACAGGTCGTGCACTTCGTTCAGGATGGCCGGGATGTCCACGTTGGACAGGGCGAGGTTGAACGGTCCCCAGAATTCGCCCAGCACATGTTGCCAGGCCAGATCGCCTTCTTCGACCTTGTCGAGCTCGCTCTCCATCTGCGCCGTGAACCCGACCTCGAACACCTCCGGGAAACAGCGGCGCATCACCTTCCACACCTTCTCGCCCAGCGGCGTGGGGGAGAAGCGTCGTTCCTTGGTGGTGGCGTACCAGCGGCTCTGCAGCGTCCCGATGATGGTGGCGTAGGTGGACGGCCGGCCGATGCCCTTCTCTTCCAGGGCCTTCACGAGGCTCGCCTGGCTGTAGCGGGGCGGGGGCTCGGTGAAGTGCTGGTTGGGAACAATGCGGCGCAGCGTGGGGCGATCGCCTTTGGCCATGGGCGGGATGGGACCGAACTCGTCGCCGCTCTTCGCCTCTTCCGGCTCGTGGCCCTCGTGGAACAGCACCCGGTAACCGTCGAACAGCACCACCGATCCGGTGGCCCGGAACAGGAAGCGTCCCAGATCGAAGTCGACGGTCGTCAGCTCGTAGACCTCGGGGGTCATCTGCGACGCGACGAAACGCCGCCAGATCAGCTGGTACAGCTTGAACAGGTCCGATTCGAGGTGCTTCTTGAGGTCCTCGGGCCGCCGCGCGACTTCGGTGGGACGGATCGCTTCGTGGGCGTCCTGGACCCGGGAGGCGCTCTTCTTGCCCGCGTGGACATTCGGCGCCTCGGGGAGATAGCGCTTGTCGTAGTGGGCGGTGATGAACTCGCGCGCCTGGGTGATGGCCGAGTCGGCAACCCGGACCGAGTCGGTGCGCATGTACGTGATGAGGCCGACCTGGCCCTCATCGCCCACCTCGACGCCTTCGTAGAGCTGTTGTGCCGCCCGCATGGTGCGCTTGGCCGAGAAGCCGAGCTGCTTGGCGGCTTCCTGCTGCATGGTGCTGGTGATGAACGGCGCGGGCGGGTTGCGGCGCCGCTCCTTGCGCGTCACCTCGGTGACGACGAAGGGCAGGCCCTCTGCCTCGGTGACGATGGCGCGGGCGGTGGCCTCGTCTTTGATCTCGGGCTTGTGCCCGTCGAGCTTGTGGAGGCGGGCCTGGAACGCCTGGCCGTCCTTCTCGAGCTCGGCCTCGATGGACCAGTACTCCTGCGGCACGAAGCGGCGGATTTCCTCCTCCCGCTCGCAGATCAGGCGCAGCGCCACGGTCTGCACGCGCCCCGCCGACAGGCCCGACTTGATGCTCTTCCATAGGAGTGGGCTCGCCTTGTAGCCCACCAGCCGGTCGAGAATGCGACGCGCCTGCTGGGCGTCGACCTTCTTCTGGTCGATCTCCAGCGGGTTGGCGATCGCCTGGGACACGGCATCCCGCGTGATCTCGTGGAACAGCACGCGACCCACCTTCCGGCCGTTGCCGAGCTGGGACGCGACGTGCCAGGCAATCGCCTCGCCTTCCCGATCGGGGTCGGTCGCCAACAGCACGCGCTCGGCCCCTTTGGCGGCGCGCTTGATCTCGGCCAGGGTCTTGGCCTTTTCCTTGATCGTCACGTACTCGGGCGTAAACCCGTTCTCGACGTCCACGCCGAGCTTCCGCGGCGGCAAATCGCGGATATGCCCCACCGTCGCCTTCACGGTGAAGCCTCGACCGAGATACTTGCTGATGGTCTTCGCTTTGGTGGGCGATTCCACAATCACCAGCGAGGCGCCCCCGTTTTCCGAGGGCTCGGCCTCTGCGGCGGGTGGTTTCCGCCGCACGCGTTTCGGCTTCGGGGATTCGACTGACACCGCTTTCTTCTTACCTGGCACTGATCAACCTTTCGTCAACTAACGGAGCGCATCGTTACCATTGTCCCCGTTCTCGCGCAAGTCGCACCACTTCGGTGGCGACGTCCGCGGGCCGCCGGCCGTCGGTCTCAACTTGCGCATCAGCCTGCATATAGAACGGTTCCCGCTCACGCAACAACTCCCGCATGCGCAGCTCGGGGTCCTCTCCCATCAACGTCGGCCGGTTCCCGGCAGGTA
>DATFGN010000150.1:0-12668 GCA_035249405.1 Gemmatimonadales bacterium | reverse complement strand
CGGCGTGCTGTTCGTGGGGACTCCGGAAAGCGTCGTGGTCGGCGGGACGCTACAGAGCGCGCTGGAGCACGGCGTCCCGCACGAGCTGATCCCAGAAGCGGCGCTGACACAGCGGTACCGGGCGTTCCGGCGCCTCGAAGGTGCCGTTGGCGTGCTCGAGCCGGGCGGCGGGTGGCTCGATCCCGAACGCTGTGTTGCCGCCGGCCTGAGGTATGCCGCGGCCCACGGCATCGAGCTCCGTTTCGACGAGCCGCTGTTGCGATGGGAGCCGGACGGGTCGGGGGTCACGGTGACAACGGCGGCTGGACAGTACACCGCCGGGCGTTTGCTCCTGGCGGCGGGCTCCTGGATGCCTGGCCTCCTGGGAGCAGCGAGCGGCGGGTCGTACTTCTCCGTCGAGCGGCAGGTGCAGCACTGGTTCATCCCTCAGGACCGTGGGGCGCTCGATGACCTGCCGATCTTCATCCGCCAGACCGGCGACACCGTGTTTTACGCCCTGCCGCCGGCGGGCCCGGACATCAAGGTGGCCGTCCATCACGCTGGTGCGCCGACCACTCCCGAGACGGTGCGCCGCAGCGTCGACCCCGAGGAGATCGCCGCGGTGCGGTCGCTGCTCCTGGCGCACGTGCCGGCAATGGCGGGGACCCATCGCCGCTCGGCTGTCTGCCTGTACACCAATTCGCGTGACGGGCACTTCGTGATCGACCAGCTTCCCGGCAACCCCGCCGTGCTCATCGCCAGCGCCTGCTCGGGATTCGGCTTCAAGTTCGCGAGCGCGCTGGGAGAAGTGCTGGCCGACTTGCTCACCGATCGGGCGCCGAGCCTCGACGTGACGGTTTGGCGACGCGGGGCATCTCTTCAGAGGACTCCATGAAGACACCCCCGTTCCTGCCGCTGCTGGTATTGGTGGGTCTCCCGATCACGGCCCAGGCCCAGACCCGGCCTCGCGCCGCGGATCTGGACGCGTCGCGACGCACCGCCATCGTCACGGCGGCCGCCCGCGTCGCTCCGTCGGTGGTGAGCGTCAACGTGCTGCGCCGGCAGCGCCAGACGCCGCAGGATCCGTTCGCCTTCTTCTTCATGCCGCGGGGCTCGGAGCGGCAGGTCGAAGGCGTCGGCTCCGGATTCATTATTACGGCCGACGGCGTGATCGTCACCAACCAGCACGTCACCGACGGCGCGCAGCAGATCGTCGTGACCACGCGGGATGGCCGCGACTATACGGCGCGGCTGCTCGGAGAAGATCCGCAGACCGACATCGCCGTGCTGAAGGTCGACACCACCGGGCTGCCTACGGCCCCGATCGGCTCGAGCGACGATCTGCTCATCGGCGAATGGGTCGTGGCGATCGGCAACCCGTACGGATACCTGCTCGGCAACAGCGAGCCGTCGGTGACCGCGGGGGTGGTAAGTGCGGTCGGGCGCAACCTGCTTCCCTCGCAGGACCAGACGGGCGTGTACGTCGGAATGATCCAGACCGACGCCGCCATCAATCCGGGCAACTCCGGCGGGCCCTTGATCAACGCGCTCGGAGAAGTGGTGGGAGTGAACAGCTCGATCTTTTCGAACACCGGCAGCTCGATCGGCATCGGATTCGCGATTCCCGTCGAGCGGGCGCTGCGGGTCGCGGACGAGCTGCGTCGCTTCGGCCGGGTGCGGCGCGCGTGGGTCGGCCTCGACGTCACCGGCGCCGACGAGCTGCGCGGCTGGAAGCAGGCGGGTGGCCTGCGGGTCACGACGGTCGCCGGCGGAAGTCCGGCACAGCGCGCCGGGATCGCGTCGGGTGACGTGCTGCTCGAGGCGCGTGGGAAGCGGTTGCGCACGTTTCTCGATTGGGAAGCCGTGTTGCTGGACGCCGGTCCCGGCGATGCTCTGGTGGTGATCACCAAACGCGGCGCGCAGCGCCGGCCGGTGACGCTCACCGTCTCCGATCTGCCCACTTCCAGCGCCGAAAAAGTGTCGGTGTTGGGCGATATCCAGGTCGTGACCCTGACGGCGGCGATCCGGCAGGAGCGGGGGGTCCAGGCGCAACAGGGCGTGCTGGTCTACGACATCGGGGGAGACACCCAGCGGGCCACCGGCTTGGCGCCCGGGGACGTCGTGTTTCAGGTCAACCGCCAGCGGGTGGCCACGGCGGACGGTCTCCGGCAGGCCTTCGCCGCTGCGGCCGGTGGACAGGCCATTACCGTGTGGTTCGAACGCAACGGCATGATCGGGCGCAGTGCCTTCTACGTCCGGTGACGGAGGTCACACGCGTTCGGTTCGCATAACAAGCGGGAGCCGGAGCAACGATTTCGCGCGCCCATCTAGAACGTTGCCGATGAAAGCGGGTATATTGGCCCGCTCGTCCCCGTTTGTTCGCGGTGACGATCGTTCTCGGTGCAGTTACAACTCGTCGGGCGGGCGGCCGCGGGGCGCGCTCGATCCGGCCGTCGCGGAGTGCCCCAGCAGGGAAAGGACGTGCGGTATGAAGGCAAACATTCGGATCCTGTCGGCGGGGCTAGCGCTGGTCAGCGCGCTCGCTTGCTCAGGGAAGCCGTCGCCTGCACTGCAGGCGCGGATCGATTCACTGCAAGCCGCCTCCAACGAGCGCGATCGTCTCGTGCAGGAAATGGCCCAGGACGCGCGCATGATCTCCGACATCTCGGCAGACTTGGCCAAGGTGCAGGTACGGGGCAAGCTGAACGTGTCGAGCGAATCGCCCGGGCAGGCGTCGCGCGACAGCATCGTGCAGAAAGTGCGCTACATCGCGAGCCGGCTGACGGCGAGCGAGCAGTCGCTACGCTCGAGTGAGCGTCGCGTGCGGTCGCTCACGACGATATCCGACAGCTTGCGCAATACTCTGACCGCCACGATCGCGAACTACGACTCGGTCATCACCGGGCAGCGGAATCAGCTGCTCGCGTTCGCGGCACAATTGGACACGCTGAAGGGGGAGAACACCACCCTGATCGCGGTCAACAGCGCGCTCAAGGACACGGTGACCGATCTGACGCTGCGGGACAACACCGTGTACTACATCATCGGCACCAAGGACGAGCTGGTGCAGCGCGGCGTTGTCGAGGAAACGGGCGGTGCCCGGTTCCTGTTCGTCCTGTGGAAGTCTGGCAAGTCCCTGCAGCCGGCCCGTCGTCTGGACCCGAGCGCCTTCACGGCAATCGACAAGCGGCAGGTGACCACGATCCCGCTCCCGGATTCGACCAAGTCGTATCGGATCGCCTCGCGGCAGGATCCGTCCGCCCTCGCCACGCCGCCCGATGACGGTGGCAAGCTGCACGGCGCGGTCCGGATCGCGGAACCGACCCGCTTCTGGTCAGGGTCGAAGTTTCTGATCATCGTCCAGAGCTAGCACAAGCAATCGCTGATATCGCCAACCGCCCTCGGGGTCACCGCCCCGAGGGCGGTTGGTTATGTTAGCGGCACTCGACTATGACCGCGTTCGACTCTTCCCGGCGCCGTTTTCTTACCGATGGTGGTACCGCCGTGGTGGCCACATGGGCGGCGACCAGCCTGCCCGGGCTGCGCGAAGCGCTGGCGCACGCCCGCCGAGTAGCGAGCCAACCCACCGCGCCGCCGTTTGAATTCCTCACGCCCGCGCAGGGCGCGGACATCGAAGCGATGGCCGCGCAGATCTGGCCGACAGATGACATGCCAGGCGCGCGTGAAGCGGGGGTCGTCCATTTCATCGATCACGCGCTGGCGACCGATCCCGTCGCCCTGCCGATGCGACCCCTGTTCACCACCGGAGTGGAGCAGCTCCAGGCCAAGGTCGGCGAGCTGTACCCGGGCACCGATACGCGCTTCGCTGCGCTCGCCGGCGAGCGCCAGATGGCCGTGCTGCGCGCCATCGAATCGACGCCGTTCTTCGACGGCGTTCGCACCATCACCATGCTGGCCCTGTTCGCGAATCCGTCGTACGGCGCGAACCCGTCGGGGCAAAACTGGGCCGCGATCGGATTCGAGCCGCGTTTCGTATGGCGGCCGCCGTTCGGCGCGTACGATCGGGATGCGCACGCGGGAGAGGGCCAGTGAGCGTCCCGGACTTCGTCATCGTGGGATCCGGAGCGGCGGGCGGCGTGCTGGCCAAAGAGCTCGCGGAGTCCGGATTGCGGATCGTGGTACTCGAACAGGGACCCTACCTCAAGAACTCCGAATTCGAGCACGACGAGCTGAAGTACGTCTTTCGCTTCGGCATCACGAACGACCCGCGCATCCAGCCGGTGACCTATCGCCGCACCGAGGCCGATGTGGCCAAGCCGGGCGGAACGATCCAGTACGCGAAGCTCGTTGGCGGCGGCAGCGTCCACTTCACGGCGAACTTCTGGCGCTTTCACGAGATCGATTTCATCGAACGCTCGACCCTGGGCGCCATTGCCGGCACGAGTCTCGAGGACTGGCCGTTCACCTACGCGGAGCTGGAGCCCTACTATACCAAAGCCGAGTGGGACCTCGGTGTTTCCGGATTGGCGGGCGCCAACCCGTTCGACCCGCCGCGCTCGAAGCCCTATCCACTCCCGCCCATGCCGGTAAAGTCTTCCGGCGTGCTGTTCGAGCGCGCGGCCAAACAGCTCGGCTGGCATCCGTTTCCGGCACCGCTGGCGATCCTGTCTCAACCCTATATGGGCCGCAATGCGTGCCAGCACTGCGGATTCTGTATCGGCATGGGATGCGAGCACAACGCCAAGTCGTCGACACTGGCCACGGTGATTCCCCGGGCGGAGGCCACGGGTCGCTGCGAGATCCGGCCGTACAGCACCGCCTTCCGTATCGAGACGAACCGGCGCGGCCGCGTCACCGGCGTCCTCTACTACGATCGCTCCGGGAGGGAACGGCGGCAGAAAACCAAAGCCGTCATCGTCGCCTGCAACGGGGCCGAGACGCCGCGCCTGCTGCTCCTGTCCGAGTCGTCACGCTTTCCCAACGGTCTCGCCAACTCGAGCGGACTGGTGGGCCGGAACCTGATGTTCAATGGCTGGTCGCTGGCGCAGGGCGAAATGCCCGAGCCCCTGAACGAATTCAAGAGCGTCATGACGACGCGGGTGATTCAGGATTTCTACCAGAGCGATCCCGCGCGGGGCTTCTACGGCGGCGGCGGGCTGGACGCCCGGTTCGATGCCTATCCGATCCTGTTCGCCTTGAACAACGTTCCCCCGGGGCTGCCGCGCTGGGGACCCGACTTCAAGCGCTGGATGCGGTCGGCCTACACGCGCGCCATCATGATCGAAGGCCATAGCACATCCCTGCCGGTCGAAAGCAACAGCATTTCCCTCGACCCGGTGGTCAAGGACGCGTTGGGGTTGCCCGCCATGCGTGTCACCAACACGGACCACCCGGACGACCTGAAGATGCGTGAGTTCCTGGTCGCCCGTTCCTTCGAGGTGCTACAGGCGATGGGCGCGGCGCGTCCCTGGGCCTTGCCGGTCACGATTCAGGACGGCTCGAACCACCTGCTGGGCACCGCGCGGATGGGCGACGACCCGCGCCGCTCGGTGGTGGACCGGTTCCATCGTGCGCATGACGTGCCCAATCTGTTCATTTGCGACGGCTCGAGTCTCGTGACTGGCGGCCGCGGCCAGCCGACCTGCACTATTCAGGCGCTCGCCTACCGCGCTGCCGACCACATCGCCCGCTTCGCCCGCGCCGGCGCAATCCCCAGCGGCTCCTAGCGGGATCGTCAACGCATGGGCCTATCCCGTTCCGTTCTCCTGCGTCTGTCCCGCAGCCAGTGGCTCGCCGAGCAGTTTCGCAAGCGCGCGTTCGCGCGTCGCGCCGTGCAGCGGTTCATGCCTGGCGAGGATCTCGCGGCCGCACTGGACGCCAGCGCCGAGCTGGCCAAGGCGGGCATCGGCACGGTGTTGACCCAGCTGGGCGAGCAGGTGCGTTCGGGCGCCGAAGCGGAGACGGTGCGCCGGCATTACCAGGAAGTGTTCGACAAGCTGCGCGACCGCTTTCTCCCGACCCAAGTGTCCGTCAAGCTGACCCACCTGGGACTCGACGTCGGCCAAGAGGCGTGCACCAAACACGTGCTGGCGTTGGCGGCGAAGGCGCAGGAGGAAGGCTCGTTCCTGTGGATCGACATGGAAGAGTCGCGCTATGTCGATCAGACACTGGACATCTTTCGCCGGGCGCGGGCCGAACGGGTCAACGTGGGGGTGTGCCTGCAGGCGTATCTGCGCCGTACGCCGCAGGACCTCACCGCGCTGCTGCCGTTGTCCCCCGCGATTCGCCTCGTCAAGGGGGCGTACAACGAGCCGGCCGACGTCGCGCTGCCGAAGAAGAAAGACGTCGACGCGCAGTATTACACGCTCGCCGTGCGCCTGCTCGATGCGGCCGCCACGGGACGCGCCACGCCGGTGTTCGGCACGCACGACCTGAAGCTCATCGACCGGATCCGCGAGCACGCGTCGGCGCGCCAGGCCACGGGCCGCTATGAGGTCCACATGTTGTACGGGGTACGCGCAGCGGAGCAGCGCGATCTTGCGGCCCGG
Source organism: Gemmatimonadales bacterium (assembly GCA_035249405.1). GTDB lineage: Bacteria > Gemmatimonadota > Gemmatimonadetes > Gemmatimonadales > GWC2-71-9 > DASTHG01. The sequence continues at coordinate 6,180 of DATFGN010000150.1, read as the reverse complement.
GGCGAAAAGGTGCGCGTACTGATCAGCTACGGCAGCCATTGGTTCGCCTGGTACATGCGGCGCCTGGCCGAGCGTCCGGCGAACGTGTGGTTCGTGCTGCGCAGTCTGTTCTAGCCGAACACCTTTCGTTTCAACGCCCGGCCGATGAAGCGCAGCCGGTCCGGCCAGGAAAACCGCAGCAGGTTGGTCTTCACCACGCCGGCCGTGAAAAACGTCTTCTCCGAGTAGTCGATCGCGACGTCGACGAGCACCGGCCGTCCCTGATCCAGCAGCGACCGCACCTGTTCCAGCACGCGGGTGATGTCGGGATCGCGTGTCAGCGCCAGCGATTCCACGCCCAAACCCCTCGCCAACCCTGCGACGTCGTAGTCCGGCAGCACGCTCGCGGTCTTCCTGGAGAGCGCGGTGGACTGAAACTGCGAGATCTGCGCCAGCTCCCGGTCGCGCAACACAAATACGGCCACCGCAATGCCCTGATTGGCCGCCGTCAGGAGCTCGAGGCCGGTCATGAGAAACGCCCCGTCGCCGGCGAGCGCCACGACGGGACACTCCGGACGCGCAAGCTTCGCGCCGATCGCGGCCGGGACCGCGTACCCCATGCAGGAGTAGTCCACCGGTGCCAGGAACTTGCCCGGCCGCTCGAGGCGCAGGCATTCCATCGCGAGAAAGGTCCCGTTGCCGCTGTCGGTCGTGAACACCGTCTCCGGGCCGAACGCCTGCTGCAGGGCGCGCAACAACCGCGGTGGCGTGACCCGCTCGTTGCCTTCACGAGCCAGCCAATCGCGCCATACGCGGTCGTGGCCTTCGCGGATGGAAGCGCGGAGGGCATCGTCCCGCCCCCGCGCCGTGAGGCGTGGCAGGAGCTCACGCACGAAGGCGGCGGCGTCCGCACCGATCGCGACATCGGTCTCATAGTTCCGGCCTGGGACGCCCGGGTCGATATCCACGTGGATCAGGGGACGCGGTGGCTCGAGCCCATAGCTCCCCGTGCCCACTTCGCCGAAGCGGCATCCGATTGCGAGCGTCGCGGTGCGTCCCCGGGCGACGGCTCGCGCGAACGGTGGCGCTGCAGCGCCAAAGCCGTTCCATAGAAACAAGGGATGCGACTCCGGAAACACGCCCTTTCCCTGGAACGTGGTCGCGACGGGGGCCTCGAGCCGTTCGGCGAGGGACACGAGGTCGGCCCCGGCGCCAGCCGCCCCCAGGCCCTGATAGATCAGCGGTTGCCTGGCGGGATCGTTGAGGATCCCGGCGACACGATCGATCAGCTCGCGAGCGGCGAGCGGCGGGGCCATCACCGCTGGCGTCTCCCACCGCGACGGCTCGACCTCATGCCGGGTGAGGTAGAGGTTCACCGGCACCTCGACCATCACCGGTCCGGGCGTTCCGGCGCGGGCGAGCGCGCATACACGCCGAATCTCAGGATAGAGGTCCACGCCGCGCTCGATCCGGATCGCGGCCTTGGTGACCGGTCGCGCAATGGCCAGCTGATCGATGTCATGCAGCTGGAACGCCTTCGTGAAATCCTGCCGGATCCCGCACCCCAATACCAACAGGGGCACGTTGTCCATGAACGCTTCGGCGATGCCGGAGAGCGCATGCGTGAGCCCGGCTCCGGGAACGATGTTCACGCACGCGAGGCGTCCGGACGCGCGCCAGTAGCCGTCGGCCATGAACGACGCACTCTGCTCATCGGTCACGAGCACCGGCCGCACCCGCTCGGACTCGGCGAGGGCGTCGTACAACTCGATGTTGTGGGTTCCGGGGATTCCGAAGGCGCAGGCGATGCCCTCGTCCTGGAGCGCGCGGACGACGATTTCCCCACCGGTGAGCTTCACGGTGGGGAAACTACGCCGTCAGCGCTGCGTCACCACTTCCGTCACGAGATCGTCCACCGATTGCATCAACGGCGGATCACCATTGGTGAGAATCACGATCACGTACCCCAGGTCCGGGACGATCAGCACATTGTTCCCCATGCCCGGGGCGCCGCCATTGTGGCCGTAGCCCGCGTGTCCGTGGTGGTTCGAGGTCCCGAAGCCGAGCGCGTACGAAACGCCGGAGCCCGCGGGCGTCGTGAACTGCCGCAGCGTCTCGGCCCGGATCAGCCGGCCGCTGATCAGAGCCTGCGCGAACGCCAGCAGATCAACGGCGGTGGAATACCCGCCGCCCGCCGGTCCACCTTTGATTTCCCGGCTTCCCAGGTTGTCCCGCCAAGGTGCGCCAGGACCAGTTCGCGAGTACCCGACGGCCCCGCCCGCCACTTCACCATTCGCGTCGTAATAACCGGTGCTCGTCATGCCGGCCGGGGCGAAGATGTGGTCGCGCACGTAGTCGTAGTAGCTCTGTCCGCTGACCCGCTCGACGATCCGGCCCAGCACCTGGAACCCGGCGTTGGAGTAGCGGAACCGCGCGCCGGGCGCAAATGGGAGCGAGTCTCCGGTGAAGAGCGGCAAGTGTGACGCCACCGTCGTGAGCGTCGTGCGACGCTCCTCGTACAGCCGGTTCCAGTAGCTGCCCAAACCGGAGCGATGCGACAACAAGTGGCGCACGGTCGCCGTACGCGCGAAGCCCTGATTGGGATAGTCCGGGAGGTATCGAGCAATCGGCGCATCGAGCGCGACGCGACCCTGCTCCACGAGCTGCGCGATCGCAATCGCGGTAAACATCTTGCCCATCGAGGCCAGGGTGAATTTGGTGTCGATGGTGTTGGGCGTATTGCGCCGGCGATCGGCGATACCGTACGCCCGGCTGAACACCGTGCGCCCGTCGTGCGCCACCAGAACGGCACCGGACAGCAGGCTGTCGGCGGCGCGCTTCCCCAACCGATCGTCGAGCAGGCGCGCGATCGCGCCGTCATCGAGCCGCCCGGGTACGGCTTCCGTGGGTTCACCGGTGTCCGGCCGCAACCCGACCATGGCGGCGCGATAGCTGCCGTCGCTGCCTTGCTCCACGACGTACCGCAATCGGATGCGATGACCGTCCGCCGCCTGGAGCGAGGCCACGATCAGCTCGGGTTGCTGCTCGAGAATTGCCACCAGCCTGACACCGCGGGTCCGTTCCCGAACTCCCAGGATCTGTTCCACCACATCGCGAACCTGGGCGGTATCGGCCGGGTTCTCCGCCTCGTAGCGCCTGGCATAGTCACGCACCAGCGCAGTGTCTCCGGAGTTCACCGCCTGGAGCCACGCCTGCACCAGGCGCCCGGCTGGGGAATCCGGGAGCGTGACTCCCGAAGCGGACTGCGCCCGGACCGCGGGCGCCAGCATTGTGAGCAGGATCGCGAACAGTTGGCGTTTCATCAGGAGTCTCCCATACTGCTTGAGATGCCGGCCTCTCACCGTTCGTCGCATGCCGCTGCGTCCAGCTTCAATCTGTACGTCGTCCTGCTGGACCCCGCGGTACTCCGACACAAACGCTTTCGGGACGCGAATCCGAGTTACCAGCCCGGCAAACCGTGCGTCTACGTGGGCCGGACCGGCCTCACTCCCGAGGAGCGGCTCGCGAAGCACCGCCAGGGCATCAAGGCGAACAGCTACGTCCGCCGCTACGGCATCCGGCTGGTCCCGGCCTTGTACCGCCACTTCACGAACATGCCGCGTGCCGTGGCCGACCGGATGGAGCGGCAGCTCGCGACGACGCTGCGGCGGCATGGTTACGCCGTTTGGCAGAAGTGATCGGGCAACGTATCCTCTCGCCACGTGAGTGCCGACCTCGTCGTCTCGAGCAAGCGGGTGGTGACGCCCGATGGTGAGCGTGCGGCCGCCGTGGTGGTGACGCACGGTCGCATTCAGGCCGTCGTCGCTCCGGGCGAAGCGCCTCCAGCGAAGACCGCCATCGACGCCGGCGCGGCTGCCGTGTTGCCGGGCGTGGTCGACACGCACGTGCACATCAACGAGCCGGGCCGCACGGAGTGGGAAGGGTTCGCCACCGCGACGCGCGCGGCCGCGGCGGGGGGCGTGACGACCGTCGTGGACATGCCGCTCAATTCCATCCCGGCGACGACCACGACCGCCGCGCTCCGGTTGAAACTGCGGGCCGCCGCGCCCGCCGCACTCGTCGATTACGGCTTCTGGGGCGGAGTCGTCCCGGGCAACGTTCGCGATCTGGAGCCGCTGCTCGACGCTGGAGCGCTCGGGTTCAAGTGCTTCCTGGTGCCTTCCGGAGTCGACGAGTTTGCCCAGGTCGGAGAGGCCGATCTGCGCCCGGCGATGCAGCTCCTCGCCGCCCGGGACGCGGTCCTGCTGGCGCACGCCGAGCTGCCCGGGCCGATCGCACGCGCGGTGTCGGGCGCGGATCCACGACGCTACGCGACCTGGCTCGCCTCACGCCCGGAAGCCGCCGAGCTCGAAGCGATCGAGCTGCTGCTGCGCCTCTCCCGGGAAACGGGATGCCGCGTGCACATCGTTCATCTGTCCGCCGCGACGGGTTTGGGCGGGCTCGAAACCGCGCGCCGGGACGGCGTGCGCGTCAGCGTCGAGACGTGTCCGCACTACCTCACGTTCGCAGCAGAAGATGTCCCCGACGGGGCGACGGCCTTCAAGTGCGCACCGCCGCTGCGCGAACGCGCCAATCGGGAGCGATTGTGGGACGGGCTGGCGCGAGGCATCATCGACCTCGTGGCAAGCGACCATTCCCCGGCCCCACCCGCGTTGAAGCGGCTGGACAGCGGCGACTTCATGGCGGCCTGGGGTGGCGTCGCCTCGCTGGAGCTCTCGCTCGCCGCCTGCTGGACCGGTGCCCACGCGCGCGGCCATGGCCTTTCCGACCTGGCCCGCTGGCTGTGCGCCGGACCGGCTCGCCTGGCCGGACTCGACCAGAAGGGGCGTATCGCTCCCGGGTGCGACGCCGATTTCGTGATCTTCGATCCGGATGCCGTGTGGACCGTGGACCCGGCCCGCCTGCGCCAGCGGCATCCGATCACCCCGTATACGGGGATGGCGCTGCGCGGCGTCGTGCAACGGACGTTCGTCCGCGGTCTGAGTGTCTACGCAAACGGCCGCTCGATGGAGCGGCCGGAGGGACAATGGCTGCGGCGAACGGCGTCGGACTAACTGCCGCGGCGATCCTGCCCGCCGCGGCGGTCGTCGCCCGAGCGACGCGGCTTAAGCGAGCGACGGTCGCGCACCTCGCGCCGTTCGCTGGACGTACGACCGAAGGTCCGGCGTCGCTCCGTCCACTTCCGACGGTCGAACGTCGTGCGACGATTGCCATTGCGACGCTTACCCTTGCGCCGCTCGGGACCATTGTGCTTACGACTGGCCATGCCACCTCCAAACGGACCGACACAAGATGCGGCCGGAGGGGCAGATCGCGCCAGCGTCTGTGGAGGAGACCATGCGGGCCGGCCTGATCGACCTGGCATCGGCACGCCTCGGCGGCCGCGCCGTACTGGCAAACGACGAGTTCTTCGCGCCGAAGAGCAGTCTGGTGAAGCCGGAGCCAGCCGTGTTCATCGAGGGGAAATACACCGCGCGCGGCAAATGGATGGACGGGTGGGAGACGCGGCGACGGCGCACGCCGGGACACGACTGGTGCATCGTGCGGCTTGGCGTCCCCGGGGTGATTCGCGCCGTCGTGGTCGACACCCGGCACTTCCGCGGCAATCATCCCGAGTCCTGCGCCATCGATGCCGTGGCGCTCCGCACGGACGCCACTGCTGCCCGCTTGCGCAAGTTGGGCGATCGCTGGATCGAGCTGCTGTCGCGACACGCGCTCGCGGGAGACACGGCCAACGAGTTCCCGGTCACGAGCGATCTGCGGGTCACCCATGTCCGGTTAAACATCTATCCGGACGGCGGCGTGGCGCGGTTGCGTCTGCTGGGTGAAGCCCGTCCGGACTGGGACCGGATGCGCGCGCAACGGGCACGCGTAGACCTGGTCGCGGCCCAGCACGGGGGTGTGCCGCTGGCCGCGAGCGATGAGTTCTTCAGTCACCCCCTCAACCTCGTGATGCCGGGTCGTCCCACCGACATGGGGGATGGGTGGGAGACACGGCGCCGCCGCGGCCCGGGATACGACTGGGTTGTCTTGCGCCTTGGCCACCGCGGCACGATCGAAGAAGTCGTGGTGGACACGACGCACTTCAAAGGCAACTTCCCGGAGAGTTGCCGGCTCGAGGCCTGTGACGCTCCAGGGCTCGGATCCGCTGTTGTTCCCGATGACGCGGCTCCCTGGCGG
>DATFGN010000149.1:0-2200 GCA_035249405.1 Gemmatimonadales bacterium | reverse complement strand
GGCGTGTGCATTGGTACCACCTGCACGCCGCCACGGCGATCGATCCACAGGGACGTGGCTGGCTCATTGCGGGTAACGCGCATGCGGGAAAATCGACCACGGCAGCATTGCTAGCCGCATCCGGTTGGCGCGTGGGAACTGATGACGCGGCATTCCTCACGCGGCGTGACGATCGCATCATCGTCCATACCTGTCGAGCGCCGATCGCCCTGCGCGACGGCGGGTACCGCTTGTTGGCCCGGGAAGGGGGGGTGGAGCTCCCCGACCGGGGGAAGGTCGGATACTGGCCCGAGGACCTGGGTGGGATTTGGACCCCCCTGGTCGACCCGGAGGTCGTTATTTTCACCGCCGTGGGAGAGGCCAGGACAACCGCCAAGCCCCTGGACCGTCGCGGCGCCCTCGCGGAGCTGGTGCGATGGTCGGCTTGGGTGATGTTGGAGCCCGATTTGGCCCAGAGCCATCTGGATGTGCTCAGTGGCCTGACCGGGCAAGCGCGCACCTTCCGCGTTAGGTTGGGGCGCGATTTGTTCGCCCGACCGAACCGTCTCATCGAGCTCGTCACATGAGCGAACGCTACCAACGACATCCCGACCTGCGGCTAGCCGACGTTGAAGGCGACGGCGTCGTGTTGCACCTGGGGACGCGTCGCTACTTTTCGGTCACCGAAAGCGGCCTGATCCTGATGCAGGCGCTGGAGACCCCGCAGTCCGTGGCCGACCTGGTCCAGGTACTCCTGGAGCGGTACGAAGTCACGCCAGCGGACGCGGAAACGAGCGTCCGGCAGTTCCTCGAGACGTGTCGCACGGCCGAGCTCCTGGTCGTCGCGGACAACGCATGACAGCCCGCCTCTCGTTAGGGTGGCGGCTCCGGGCCACCGCGATGGTCGTTCTCGTGCCCCCGTTGCTCTACGTCGTTTCGTTTTCACGCCTGGCGGGCTGGCTCGGGGGGAGTCGCCTCAGACCACCCGCCCGGGATCTGGACGACGCGTCCCTGGCGCGCTTCGTGGACCGCCTGCTGCGTAACCTGCCGAACCCGTGGCGACGGACGTGCCTGAAACGGGCAGCGGTTCTCTATTACTTGTTGCGCCGCGCCGGTCGCCCCGTCGAGCTGTTGATCGGCGTGCACAAGAATGGCCGGGCACCGCTTGCGGCCCACGCATGGCTGGTGCAGGACGGCGCACCCTACCTCGAGCCTCATTCGGAGCACCCCGAAAGCCACACGGTCATCGCCCGCTTCCCAGAGGCGCATCCCGCCACTGCACAGGCGTGAATTCAGCGCGGCTGCTTCTCGACACGCTGCGCTTCCGCGGCGGGCCGCCCGCCGAACGCCTGGCCACCGACTGGGAGCACGCGGAGGGCACGCCCCTGCAGCGGCTCGTCGAATTCGAAGGCTGCTCCATCTGGCTGTATCGTCGTCTGCGGCAGTTAGGCGTGTTGGACCGGGTCGATCCGGAGCTGAACGACTGGGTTTCGGCCAAGGCCCACGAGGAGACTGCGCGCAATCTGCTCATCGAAGCGGAAGCGGAATCGCTGGCCACCACGTTCCGCGATCTGGGGACGCCGGCGGTGTTCTTGAAGGGCGTGGCGCGGCGGCTCACCGTAGACCGGTATCCGCTCGCCGACGCCCGAGTTACCAACGATGTCGACGTGCTCGTCCCCGTCGACCAGGCGCGCGACGTGTGGCGGGCGCTGTGTCGCATGGGGTACGAGCGCACGAATCTCAATGCGGCTCCCCGTCCCGAACATCACCACCTTCCAGCGCTGTGCGGCTGGCGCCGCGTCGCTGTGGAAGTGCATACCACGAATGCGCAAGAAGTGGCGCCGGAAGAAGCCTGGCGTCGCCACTATGTCGCCGGGATGGATGTGGAACGCGCCGGTGTGCGCTACCGTGTGCCGCCGGCGACGGAGTTGTTCTGGAGCGGCACCGCCCATGGCCTCCGTCACCCGGAGATCGCGTTCCTGCTCGTGTTGTTCTTCGATGCCGCCGTCATCTGGGCGAGCGGCGCGCCGGTCGATTGGGCCGAGATCGTCCGCCGTCTGGATGCGAAGGAAATCGTGGATCGAACGGCAGCGGGGGCCTGGCTGGGAGCGGCGGCGGAGTTGGCCGGTGTCGAGCCGCCAGCGGCGCTGGACGGACTCGTCACCCGATACGATCTGGAGCGCGAGCTCGGGCTGCGGCTCACCGTGCTGCGTCGATTCCG
>DATFGN010000148.1:0-4732 GCA_035249405.1 Gemmatimonadales bacterium | reverse complement strand
GTGCAGTTGAGCGATCTGCACGTGGGACCCACGATCCGCCGCCGCTTCATCCAGTCGGTGGTCGATCGTGCCAACCGCCTCGCCCCCGATCTCGTTGCGGTGACGGGCGACGTGGCGGATGGCTACGTCCCCGAGCTGCGCGATCACGTGGCGCCGCTCGCCGGATTGCGCGCACCACTGGGCACGTTTTTCGTCACGGGGAATCACGAGTACTACTGGGACCCGCGCGGCTGGATGCACGAGCTCGAGCGGTTGGGGATCGACGTGCTGTTGAACGAGCACCGCCTGTTACAACGGGGAACCGGGCGGCTGTTGCTGGCCGGCGTGACCGATCTCTCGGCCGCTTCGAACCCGCAGGCGGCGATGGCGGGCGCCCCGGCGAGCGACGTGCGCGTGCTGCTCGCGCATCAGCCGAAGAGTGCCTTCGCGGCCCGGGACGCCGGGTTCGATCTCCAGCTGTCCGGGCACACGCACGGCGGTCAGTTCTTCCCGTTCAATCTGCTGGTGCGCTTGTTTCAGCCGTTCGTGGCGGGACTGCACCGGCTCGAGGCGATGTGGTTGTACGTCAGCCGAGGCACTGGGTATTGGGGTCCACCACTGCGACTGGGCGCTCCGTCGGAGATCACCCTGATCGAGCTGGTGCCGGCGGTCTGAGCCTCGCCTACAAGGAATCCGGGAGCGGAACGAATTGTCCCGGACTGATTTCCCCTGCAGTCACCCGGTACACCGTAATTCCCGACTGAAAATGCAGTCCCGCGCCCTCGCTCGGCCCCACCACCGCAGCCGCCTGCTCGAACCGTGTCGGCTGGCCACCGAGCGCGTAGAGCAGCGTCTCCCGCACATGCATATGGCCGCCTAGTGCCAGCGGATAGCGGTGCGCGCGCAGGACGGAGAGAAGATCTCCCGCGTTGGAGACCACGTGCCGGAACACGGTCTTCCCGCCCACGGTGATCAGCGTGGGGGCCGGCGGTTCGTCGCGGTACCCCTCGATTATCTCCACCGCGCTGAACAAGGGGATGTGGTTGAAGGTGACGACTGGAGTTGAATCCGGTACGAGGGAAAGGTCCTCCCGGAGCCAGGCCAGCTGCACCGAGTCGATATGTCCGTAGTACCACTGGTCGTCGTAGTCTTCTGAGTTGAGGCCGACGAAGTGGACTCCGCCATAGTTGAACGAGTAATAATCCGGCCCCAGATAGTGGCGGTACATCTTCCTGGCATAGAGCGGATGGTCGGCGCTCACGTGGGATCGCTGCCGCTCGATGCCGAAGATCTCGTGGTTGCCGGGGGCGGTCCACACCGGCCGGCTGATGCGTGCCCGTTCGCGCACGAACAGGTCGTAGCGGGCCATGGCGACGGTGTCTGAAACGCGCAGGGCGTCCCGGACCAGATCTCCCGTGATCAGCACAAAGTCGGGTCGGATCGAATCGACGAGGGCCTGCAGGCGCCGCGTGCGCGGCAGACTTGCCGAGTCGAGGTGCGTGTCCGACGCATGGATGAAGGTGAACTCGCGGCGGGTCGGGGCGGTCGCCAGCGGAAAGTCCACAGTTTCTTGAGCAGCGGTTTTCCAGAATGTGCCGACGGCGCGGTACCCGTCCGGAACGCTGACGAACGCGAGCCCGAATCCCTGGCTACCGGCGATTCGGTAACCGCCGGAGGCATCGGTGCGCACCGCATGGGCTTGATCGGAGACGACAACGCCCGCGAGCCCGGGCTCTCCCGGGTCCCTCACGCCATTGGCGTTGCGATCCAGGAAGACCGTGCCACGCACGTCCGCGCCCGGCGGGCCGAGCAGGGCGAGGAGGGCAACGACGCTCCAGCGCGGCATCAGGCTATGGCTGCGGGACGGCCGGTGCCGCGGGCTGCATGAACGACGATCCGATCGCCACCGCGGCCACGATCACGTTGGCGACGAGGACGGGGAGCGAGTGGATCAGCCCTCCGTAGACAGCCCACATCACGGCGGCGGTCCCCTGGATGCGACGGAGCGTGACCGTCCGCCGGGTCAAGTACGAGCTGGCGAACACCGCCGTCGCCAGCCACCCGATCCAATCGAAGCTCATGCGGCCGCCGGTGTGGCCGGGTCCGTTCCGCGGATCGTCACGAGGTCGGTGCGCACCTTGTTCCACTCCTGCAACAACAGGCCATGGGACTCGAACAGCGTGTGGATGCCCGCGGCGTCCATACCCACGATGTCCTCCAGGATGGGGACCAGTACGCTCAATGCGTCGTCGCTCACGATCGTGCGTTTCGCGATCTGGGTGAGATACGTGTTTTCCGACACCGCGATCGTGAGCCCGTTCAAGCGGTTGACGTGCAGCATGACGTGCACGTCCGAGCTGCCGTCGCCGACGTAGATCACCCGGTCGTGACTCACCGGCAAGGTGGCCCGCAGCTCCTCGAGCAGCGCCACCTTTCCGTAGCCCGCCGCGACGCGCTCGATGGACTCGATCTCCCCGGAAGCCGGGTCGTAGCGGAACCGCGTGCCGAAAATATGATCCGGCGGGACGATGCCTTCCAGCGCGGACTGGATCACTTCCTCGGGCGCGGCCGAGATCACGTAGAAGGCGAAGCCATACCCGTCCAGCGCGTTGAGCAGGCGCGTAAGCATGGACAGGTTGCGTTTCAGGCGCACGCGCTTGCCCACTTCGACCAGGTGTTCCTTGCGCACGCGCCGGTATTCGGGGTCGTGCAGCAGCAAGTACGCCAATTCCGCGCCTTGCTGCACCAGGTGGATATGCGACAGTCCCGCGGCCCGGTCCTGAAAGCCCGGAATGCCGAGCAGATCGCTCAATATCAGCCCCGAGTCGTTGAAGCTGAGGGTTTGGTCGAAATCACTGGCCAGCAGGTACTGCTTCATCGATCCTCTCTTTTCACGGTTCGTCCTTCCCAAAGCAACGCCCCCCGTCGGAGTCCGGCGGGGGGCGTTGGCACGCGATGGCGCCACCTGGCGAGCCGGTTCGCTCAGGCAAAAGTCCGAGTGCAATTGTGGACCAGCATCGCGTACCGCGTGCGCGTGTCTCGCATCATGGTCATGGGAGGCACTCTAGACGAGTGCTTCGATAGAGTCAAGCCGGACGCATTGCTCAGGCGCCCAAGAGACGCTATCCAAGTGGCCTATGCCGTTACGGGACCGTTACCGCTGGCATCGCTTCGCGTGGCTCGCCGCCGCGCTCGTTCCGACCGTCCTCGCGTCGCAATCCCGTCTCGCCGTCAACGACCTCCGCGCGGAATACTTGCGCGACCCGCTCGGCATCGACGTTACACGCGGGATCCTACCGGTTCTCGGCTACGCGGAACCCGTAAGCGACGCCAGGAGCGATCTCGTGAACGCGATCTCATCGTCGTTCACGGTGTGCCCCATCCCCGGATAGATCCGCTCCGTTACCTCTGCACCCATCCGCGTCAACACTGCCGCGCTCTCGTCCACGCGCGTCTTGGGTACGTGCGCGTCCACATCGCTGCAGCCGAGGAAGACGGGCGTGCCGTTGAACGAGCCGGGGTAGTCCCATGTGGTTCCCGGCTCGCCGATCAAGCCGCCGCTGTAAAGGACGACGCCGCCGTAGCGATCCGCGTGACGCACCGCGAATTCCGCCGTCAGGCAGGCGCCTTGCGAGAACCCCAGCAGCATCACGTGATCCTGGCGAATGCCCCGAGCCACGACGTCCTGCACCAGGTGCTCGAGCACCCACAGGCCGGATGACAAGCCCGGCTCATTCTTCTCCCGTTCGGCCATGAAGCTGTAGGGATACCAGGTGCGCCCCGCGGCGGCCGGCGCGAGATAGGTGATGTCGGGCCGCTCGAATGACGGGACGAGGTCGAGGATGCTGGCCGGGGCGGCGTTGCGGCCGTGGACCATGACCATGACGATGGGACTCGTGCCGAGCGGGGCGCCGGCTGCGACGACCGGCTCGCGGCCGTGCGGCTTCACGCGAGGCGCGGCAGCACCGCCTCGATGTGCGCGCGGTGCGGCTCTTCCCAGGGGGGCAGCTTGAGATCCTGTCCCAGACAGGGCAGGGTCTCGTCGACGGTGAAGCCCGGGGGAACGGTGGCGATCTCGAACAACACGCCACCCGGCTCGCGGAAGTAGATCGAGCGGAAATACTGGCGGTCGCGCACCTCCGTGACCTGCGCCCCCCAGCGCACCAGCTCCGCGCGCATGCGCAGCTGTTCTTCCGGATCGCCGATCGCCATCGCCACGTGATGCACGGTCCCGAGGCCGTTCACGCCACGCGGCGCGTCGCCCGCATGGATTACGTCGATCACGCGACCGGGCGCATCGCCGCTCACCGCGAGCCGCGTCCGTTCGGGTGCTTCGTTGACGATCTCGAATCCCAGGACCTCGGTCATCAGTTGGAAGGTCTTTCTTGGGACCTCAATCGGCATCGCCACGCTGTGGATGCCGCGGATGGCGTGCTCGGCGCTCACGTCAGGTGCCGTCCAGGGCGGGCGCGCGTCGTCGCGAGTACCGACCAGCTCCAGCACGAGACCAGCGGGGTCCAGAAAAGAGATCGCTTCCTCGCCGAAGCGGGGCGCTGCGTCGCGCACATCGACGCCGCGTTCGCGCAGCCGCGCTTGCCAGAAGGGGAGCGATGCGGTGGGAACCGAGAATGCGGTAGTGCGGATTTGCCCCGCCCCTTTTTCGCCCACGCGGACGCCACGTCCCTTGTACGGGAACGTGGTCATGATCGTCCCGGGCGTTCCCGACTCGTTGCCGTAGTAGAAGTGGTAGACG
>DATFGN010000147.1:0-4100 GCA_035249405.1 Gemmatimonadales bacterium | reverse complement strand
AGGTACGAGACCAGGCTGCCGTTCACCGCGTTTGATTTGTCCTTCTCGAGCCCGTTGGCGCTCGCCGCCCAGATATCGACGTCAAACGTCCCGTTTTTCTGTTCGGACCAAGTGTAGTTGTACTTGAGCGAGAGATTGTGGCGCTCCGAAAGCCGGAAGTCGAACTTTGCCAGGAATGCCCGAGCGTCGTTCGTACGGGCGATCGGACCGAAATCGCCCAGTAGCGCCCCGCCGAACGCCGTATCCATCCATTGCTTCAACGAATCGAGTGCAGCGCTCTGCGGCCGGTTGCGCTGTTTGATTTCGTCGTACAGCTGCATGTCGAAGGCGACGAGGAAGAACGCCCGGTCGCGCTTTAACGGCCCGCCCAGAGAGAAACCAATCTGGTGCTGGCTGAAATCCGGTGTGAACGTTTGCACTGGGCCGCCACCTTGCGGCGTGTGCGTTGGGGTGCCCGACAACGCGTCGAACTTGCCGTAGTAGTGCAGCACGCCGTGCAGCTCGTTCGTGCCCGACTTGGTGATCACGTTGATGAACCCGCCCGAGGAGCGGCCGAACTCGGCGTTCGCGCCACCGGCGGTGACGACGACTTCCTGCACCGCATCCAGGTTGAACGTGAACGCCGGTCGCTGCCCGCCGCGCTGCTCGCCGAAGAACGGGTTGTTGAAGTCGGCGCCGTCCACGGCCACGTTGTTGTGGATGCCGCGCTGGCCCGCCACGCTGAGCTCGTCTCCGTCCGGCCCTTGCACCAGCGAGACATTCGGCGTGAGCAGGGTCAGGTTGAGGTAATTGTGGCCGTTGTTCGGGAGCCCTTCCACGGCCTGGTTGGGCAAGCGCGTGGACGATTCAATCTTGGTGGCGTCCACGACGGGATTCGAGGCTTCAACCGTGACCGCCTGCAGCGTAATCGCGGCCAGGGTAAGCCGCATCTCCGCGGTTTGCCCGACCCGCACCGTGAGGCCGCGCTGCGTGGTCTGATTGAACCCCACCGCCCGCGCCGTCACGTTGTAGGTCCCGAGCGGCAACAAGGACGCCACGAAATTGCCCTTGGCGTCGGTCGTCACCGTGCGCTGAAAGTTCGTCTGCGTCTCCTGCAGCTGCACCTGCGCCCCTGCCACGACCGACCCGTTGGGGTCGACGACGACGCCGCGAATCACGGCGGTTGTCGCTTGCGATTGAGCCGAGAGTCGTGGAATGCCAAGGAACACCAAGGGCAGGATCGGCGAGAGCAACAGCCTTCGCCATACGGCTCGCGACATGTCGAACCCCTCCGGGAAGAAGGTGGAACTTGAGGGCGGCGGCTAGCGTAGCACCCGTCGTCCGCGTCCGCAAGCCGAATTGCCGACCCGGCATCCAGGCGTAGAATTGTGCCACCACATTCTCTGAGGAACCTGATCATGCAGTCCCGTTCGTCGCTCTGGCTCCTGTGCAGTGGCGCCGTCGCACTCGGTGCATGCAGCAAGAAGCCCACGCCCGCCGCACAGGCGGCGCCCACCGTCATCACCGTCTCGGCCATGGATTTCGCGTTCGCGGCCCCGGAGACCGTGCCGGCGGGGCTGGTGACGTTCCAGCTGGTTGGTACCGGAAAAGAACCGCATCAGATGGTCGTGATGCGCATCGATTCCGGGAAAACGATGGCCGATGTCCAGCCGGTCCTGTCCTCCACCAACATGGCGATTCCCGGCTGGCTCAAGTTCCCCATCGGCGTGAGCGTCATCGCGCCGGGGGACACGGGGAATGCGACGGCCCTCCTGACGCCGGGCCATTACGCGATGGCCTGCTTCGTCCCGAGTCCCGACGGCACCGCCCACGTGGCCAAAGGGATGATGCGCACCTTCGAGGTGGCCCCGAACGAGGCCACCCCAGCGCCCGAACCGACCGCGGATATCACGATCACCGAGAAGGATTACGACTTCGACGTCACCGGAGCGCTGACAGCGGGCACGCATACGATTCGCGTCGAGAACGCCGGTCCGCAGCTCCACGAAGTCGCTATGAGTCAACTGGCACCCGGAAAGAGCCTGGCCGACTTTCAGGCCTGGGTGCAGGGCGGCATGAAGGGTGAGCCCCCCGGCAAACCCGTGGGCGGGGTCACCGGTCCCGACGTCGGCGGCCATCAGACCTTTACGGCCACCCTCGCCGCGGGGAAGTACGTGCTGATGTGCCTCGTGCCGGACAACAAGGACGGCCAGCCGCACATCATGCACGGGATGATCAAGGAGATCACGATCTCTTAAGCGACCGGGGGGGTGCGGGGACGCGGGGACGGAGTTTCCCGCGCCCCCGCTCCCCCACGTCCCCGCCACATGCAGAATCCTGACGTTGCGCGGCTGTTCGACGAAGTCGCTGATCTACTCGAGATCCAGAACGAGAATCCGTTTCGCGTCCGTGCCTACCGCAACGCCGCGCGCATCGTGCGCGACCATCCCCGCCCACTCTCGGAAGAGGTCAAGCGCGGCACCGACCTCACGGAAATCCCGGGGATCGGCGCCGATCTGGCGGGTCGCATCAAGGAGATCGTCACCACCGGGTCGCTGACGCTGCACCGCCAGCTGGCCGCGAAACTGCCCGCCGGGCTCCTCGACCTGTTGCGCATCCCGGGCCTGGGACCCAAACGGGTGAAGCTGCTCTACTCCAAGCTCAAGGTGAAATCCGCGGCCGACCTCGAGAAGGCGCTGGATGCCGGCAAGGTCAAGAAGCTGGCGGGGTTCGGAGCGAAGATCGAGCAGAACATCCGCAACGGCCTGGGACAGGCGTTACACGTCGAGCGGCGGCTCCTGCTGCCCGACGCCGAAACGCACGCGACCGCGCTGCTCGCCTATCTCCAGGCGGGAACCGACATCACCAATCTCGAGATCGGCGGCAGCTATCGCCGCCGTCGGGAATCGATCGGCGATCTCGACGTGCTGGTGACGACGGCCACCCCGGACGCGGTGATCGAGCGGTTCGCCCGGTACCCCGAGGTCGCCACGGTCGCGTCGCGTGGCGACACGCGCGTCACCGTGCAGCTGCGCGGCGGACTGCAGGTCGACCTCCGGGTCGTGGAGCCGGCCGCATACGGGGCCGCCCTCATGTACTTCACGGGATCCAAGTCGCACAACATCGAGCTGCGCCAGATTGCGCAGGACCGGAAGTACAAGTTGAACGAATACGGTTTGTATCGGGGCACGCGGCGCATCGCGGGCCGGACCGAGCCGGAGGTCTACGCGAAGCTCGGCCTCGACTGGATCCCCCCCGAGCTGCGCGAGGCACGCGGGGAGATCGTGCTGGCGCGCGCGCATCGCCTTCCCACCCTCGTCACGCTGGACCAGATCCGCGGGGATCTGCAGATGCACACGACGGCCTCGGACGGCGAGGGCTCGCTCGAGGAGATGATCGAGGGCTGCCGGGGGCGCGGCTACGCCTACTGCGCCATCACCGACCACTCCAAGCGGGTCACCATGGCGATGGGGCTCGACCCCAGGCGACTGCGCGCACAGTGGAAGGTGATCGATGCCTGGAACGCGTCACACAGCGGCTTCACGGTGCTGAAGAGTGTGGAGCTCGACATCCTGGAGAACGGCAAGCTGGATCTTCCCGATGCCGTGCTGGCCGAGGCCGACTACGTGGTCGCATCGATCCATTATGGGATGAATCAGGGAGAGCAAGCGTTGACGCGCCGCGTCCTGAATGCGATCACCCATCCCCACGTGGATGCGATCGGCCATCCCACCGGGCGGCGGGTGGGGCGCCGGGAGTCCTACCCGCTCGATTTCGGCACCATTGCGACGGCGGCCGCGGATCACGGCTGTCTGCTGGAGCTGAACGGGCATCCCGAGCGTATGGACTTGCCGGACACGCTGGCCGCCGCCGCCAAAGCCAAGGGCGTGCGGTTCGTGTTGTCGACCGACAGCCACCACCCCTTGAATCTCGGCTTCATGCGCTACGCGGTGGATCTCGCCAGACGGGCGGGCCTCGAAGCGGCCGATATCGCGAACACACGCCCGCTGCCCGAGTTTCGGAAACTGCTGAAGCGCGCCTAACTGCTCGAACCCCGCCCCTCCTGGCGCCAATTCTGCGTCACGGCCGAGAGCAGCCGGGTATGCAGCATCGTCTCGAGG
>DATFGN010000146.1:0-2609 GCA_035249405.1 Gemmatimonadales bacterium | reverse complement strand
CGATCACCTGTCGGCCGAGGACGTGGCGCGCCGGGTCGAGAAGCGGGGCGTGACGGTGGGTCTCGCGACCGTGTACCGGACGCTCGATCTTCTAGTGGCGAGCGGGCTCGTGCAGCAGCGGGATTTTGGCGAGGGATTCCGGCGCTTCGAGCCGGCGCCCCCGGGCGAGGCGCACGAGCATTGTATCTGTTCGTCCTGCGGCCGCGTGATGGAGTTCTCCAACGATCGGCTGGAGCGGATGATCGCGTTGCTGGCGGAAGAAGCGCAGTTTCGTCCCCATCACCATCGCCTGGAAGTCTTCGGCCTGTGCCGGGACTGCCAGCAATCGAACCCTCTCGCGCGCACGAGGTAAACGGCGTGATCGATCCACAGCAGTTCATCCCGACGCAAGCCTTCCTCACCCGGGGCGTGGGCCGCCACAAAGAGAAGCTCACGAGTTTTGAGATGGCCCTGCGCGACGCAGAGCTCGCCACCTACAACCTGGTGCGCGTGAGCTCGATCTTTCCGCCGCACTGCAAAATGGTCGAGCGGCCCAAGGGACTGAAAATGCTGCATCCGGGACAGATCTTGTTCACGGTGCTCGCCGAGTCGGCCACCAATGAAGCGAGCCGGCTCGTCGCGGCCTCGATCGGCCTCGCGATCCCTTCCGACCCGACGCACCACGGCTACATCTCCGAGCATCACAGTTACGGGCAGAGCCGGGATGTCTCGGGCGACTATGCCGAAGATCTCGCGGCGTCGATGCTCGCGACCGTGCTCGGCGTGTCGTTCGATCCCGAGCAGGACTGGGATCAGCGCAAGGAGCAGTGGATGATGTCGGGAGAAATCGTGAAGACCCTGAACGTCACCGCAACGGCGGAATGCGGCGACGACGGGCGCTGGACCACGGTGGTGGCGGCCGTGGCCTTCTGTGGATAAGGGCGCGCCGCTCAGCTTCCTCGGCCTCCCCGAGGCCGATCTCCCGGGTTTCGACGCGGCCGAGGTCGTGATTCTACCGGTGCCCTACGAGGCGACGGTGTCGTACATGGGCGGCACCCGGTTCGGACCACGCCGCTTGCTCGAGGCCTCCCGCTACATCGAGCTGTACGATCACGAGCTGGACGCCGAGCCGCACACGGTCGGGGTGCACACCATGCCCGATTTGCTCCTGTCGGGCGCCGGTCCGGAGCGGGCGCTGGCCGAGCTGCGCCAGGCCTTCGATCCGCTGGTCGCGAGCGACAAGCTCGTCATCATGCTGGGCGGCGAGCACTCGATTTCGGCGCCGCCGATCGAAGCGCACGCCGCCCGGCTCGGTGCGCGCCGGCTGAGCGTGCTGCAGCTCGACGCGCACGGCGACCTGCGCCCCGAATACGAAGGCACCCCGTTCTCACACGCGTGCGTCATGTACCGCGTACATCGCCAGGTGGATCTGGTCCCGGTAGGGATCCGGGCCATCACCGCCGAGGAGCGGCAGCTGATCCGGGAGCGCAAGATCCCTGTCATCTTCGGCCACGAGCTGGACGCCGCGGGGTCGTGGATCGACCGGGCGCTCCAGGCGTTGGGGTCCGACGTCTACATCACCATCGACATCGATTACTTCGACCCGAGCCTCGTGCCGTCGACCGGTACGCCGGAGCCGGGCGGCGGAACCTGGTATCCCACGCTGCGCCTCCTCGAGCGGGTGTTCGCCGAGCGTCACGTCGTCGGGGTGGACGTGGTGGAGCTGGCGCCGATCCCCGGGATCGTGGCGCCGGATTTCCTCGCCGCCAAGCTGGTCTACAAGCTGGTGGCGTTCTACCAGCGAGCGCGCGGTGCCGTCCGAAGGGCTTGAAGGCGTCTCCCTGGCGGTCGCCTTCGCCGCCGGAGTGTTGAGCTTCCTCTCGCCGTGCGTGTTGCCGCTGATCCCGAGCTACGTCGGATTTCTCACCGGGATGACCGCCGAGGAGCTCCAGGTCCGGCGCGGGGCCGCCCTGGTGCACGCGCTGTGGTTCGTCGCCGGGTTCAGCCTGATCTTCGTGGCGCTCGGCGCATCCGCGTCGGCCTTTGGCGCGGCGCTACTCGCCTCACAGCATTGGATCGCCCGTATCGGCGGGGTACTGGTGATCCTGTTCGGTCTGTACCTGCTGGGGGTACTGCGACCGGCATTTCTCATGCGTGAGCGACGCGTGCACCTGGCGCGCAAACCGCTCGGCTATTTCGGGTCGTCGTTGGCGGGCGTGGCGTTCGGTGCGGCCTGGACCCCCTGCATCGGGCCGATTCTGGGAGCGATTCTCACCCTGGCGGCGACGCGGGGCAGCGTGGGGCAGGGCACGGCGTTGCTCGCCGTCTACGCCCTCGGGCTGGCGGTGCCGTTTCTCGTGACCGCTTTCGCGCTGGATCGGTTCCTGGTCTGGTTTCACCGCTTTCGCCCCTACATCCAATGGGTGGAGCGCGTGGCCGGTGTGCTGCTCCTCGCCCTCGGGGTGCTGCTCGTGACGGATCGTTTCACGCTGATCGCTGGGTGGTTGCAGGGTCTGACCCCGGAGTTCCTGAAGAGCCGTTTGTAGCGCTCCTTTCCTTATTCATGGGAGGTGTCCCATGCTCGACCGATTCAAGCAGTTCATGCTTGAGACCAATGCCTTTTCCCTGGC
>DATFGN010000145.1:0-2950 GCA_035249405.1 Gemmatimonadales bacterium | reverse complement strand
TTCGAGGAGAGCACGCAGCACAGCGCGCTCGGGCCCGTGGATGTCTACGAGGCGGACGGCCCCGTGGACTTGAGTGGCGCGGCTGAGCTCGCCATGCGGGCGGGCGCCGCGCTGGACTACCCGCCGTTCTCCCAGAGCGATCCGTTCACGGACGAGCGCTCGGTGTGCGACGCCCTGGAGCACCGGGACGTTCTCGTGCACTACCCGTATGACTCCTTCACGGCGACGTTCGAGCGCTTCATCGCCGAAGCGGCGGACGACCCCGACTGCGTCGCGATCAAGGTGACGCTGTATCGTCCCGGCGGTCCCTCGCGCCTGGGCGACGCGCTGCGCCGGGCGGCAGAGCGCGGCAAGGATGTTTCGGTGTTCGTGGAGCTCAAGGCCCGGTTCGACGAGGAGCTGAACATCGGCTGGGCCCGAAGCCTCGAGACGGCCGGCATCCACGTGATCACGGGCCTTGCCACCCTGAAGACGCACGCCAAGATCGCGCTGATCGTGCGTCGCGTCGCTGGGCGCACGCGTCGCTACGCCCATGTCGGGAGCGGCAACTACAATCCCGACACGGCCAAGGTGTACACCGACCTCGGCCTGTTCACCGCCGATGCCGCGATTACAGGAGACGTCCACGCGCTGTTCAACGAGCTCACCGGGTCGGCACGGCCGCCGCAGGCGGAATACCGCCGGCTGCTCGTGGCCCCGACCAACCTGTTGGACCGGTTCCTGGCGCTCATCGGCCGGGAGGCCGAGCATGCGCGGGCGGGGCGGGGCGGTCGCATTCGGGCCAAGCTCAACGGCCTCGCCGATGCGACGGTGATCGACGCGCTGTACCGGGCGGCGCAGGCCGGTGTGGACGTGGACCTCGTGGTGCGCGGGGTATGCATGCTGCGACCGGGTGTCCCCGGCCTTTCCGAGCGGATCCGCGTCGTGAGCGTGCTCGGGCGCTTCCTCGAGCACGCGCGCATCTACTATTTCGCCAATGCGGGGGCGCCCGAGTACTACATCGGGTCGGCCGACTGGCGACCGCGCAACCTGCGCCGGCGGGTGGAAGTGGTCACGCCCGTCGACGATGCACAGGCGCGCACGCGGCTCGACCACATCCTCGACCTGCAGCTGGCCGATCCGGACGCCTGGAGGTTGGAGGCCGACGGCACTTACGCGCGCGGCCCCTAGTGGTAGGTTCTGAGGTCGGCACACCAGGGATTGTCATGCGGGCCAAGCTCCCCTTCGTTGCAGCAGTGCTGGTCCTTTCATCTGGCCACGTCAAAACGGTGGGCATCGAGTCCGCCGCTCCCAACGACAACCGGAAGGCCGCGGGTCGCCTCGCCGACGGCGTGCTCACCGTGCGGCTCGAGGCGCGCGAGGTACTGTGGCGTCCCGAGTCCCAAGACGGTGCGGCGATACCGATCTATGCCTTTGCCGAGGCAGGGCAGCGCGCGACCATCCCCGGCCCGATGATCCGCGTGCGCGCCGGCACCGAGATCCACGCCACGGTCCGCAATCGGCTGACGAAACCGCTGCGGCTGCAGGGCCTCCATGGACGCGGCGGCGCGCCGGACTCGACTATCGTCGCACCCGATTCCACCCAAGCCCTGAGCTTTCGCGCCGACGTTCCGGGCACCTACTACTACTGGGCCCGCACCGAACCCGAATTTCCTGCCGGTTTGGGCTTCAAGCGGGATGCGGTGCTACTCGGTGCCTTCATCGTCGACTCGGCAGGAGCACTGCCACCGACACGCGAACGCGTCATCGTGCTCAGTTCTTTCTACGATACGGTTCTCTCACTGGGCCCCAAACCGTCGCCGGCAGATCGCGTGCTGCATCGCGAGTTTGTCACGATTACGGGACCGGCCTGGTTCGTCACGACGGTGAACGGCAAGTCGTGGCCGTACACGGAGCGGCTCTCGTATACCGTGGGCGACACCGTGCGCTTCCGCGTGATCAACGGCGGACGGTTTCCGCATCCGATGCACCTGCACGGGTTCTACTTCGACGTCCACGCGCGGGGTGATGCCCAACGCGACACCACGTATGCGCCGAACATGCGTCGGGAAGCAGTGACCGAATGGATGCCGGCGGGAACGACCATGAGCATGACCTGGACTCCCACGCGCCCGGGTAACTGGCTGTTTCATTGTCATCTCGTGACTCACATGAGCGATGCGCTTCGCCTTCCCTCGAGCGAGCGCCGCTCGATGGCCCATGCCAATCACGCCGAGAGCGGGATGGCAGGGCTGGTCATCGGTATTCGCGTGGCGCCGAGGCCAGGCGTCGGGGTTGCCGCGGAGCCTCCGGCGCGCCGGAGAATGCGGCTGTTCGTCACTGAGCGCGCCGGCGTGTACGGGAATGAGCCTGGCTACAGCTACGTTTTGCAGGAGGGACCCACGCCGCCGGCACCCGACTCGATCCTCACGCCCAGCTCGACACTCGTGCTGCGCCAGGACGAGCCCACGGAGATCGCCGTCATCAACAGCGCCACACATGCGACGACGGTTCACTGGCACGGGCTGGAGATCGAGAGTGTCTACGATGGCGTTGGTGATTGGAGCGGCTGGGGCAGGGGCGTTGCTCCGGTGATTGCCCCGGGGGATTCGTTCGTCGTGCGGCTGACGCCGCCGCGCGCGGGCACCTTCATCTATCACTCACACGTCGACGAGGCCATTCAGCTGGCGTCCGGACTGTACGGCACACTGCTCGTGATACCGCCAGGCGGCACTAGTGACACCACCGAGCGCGTCTTCCTGATCGGCATGGCCGGCCCACACGATGAGGCGCCTCCCGCGATCAACGGGTCGCCGACGCCGGCTCCCGTCGAGCTCCGCGCCGGAGTGCCGCACCGGTTCCGGTTCATCAACATTGCGCCCATGGAGACGCGCACGGTTCAACTGCTCGCTGGTGACACGGTGCAATCCCGGCGGGCCGTGGCCAAGGACGGCGCGGACCTCGCCCCCGC
>DATFGN010000144.1:0-3217 GCA_035249405.1 Gemmatimonadales bacterium | reverse complement strand
GATGTCACGACCTTCGAGCGCGCCGCCACCCTGGCCTGGACCCAGGCCCAGGTCGAGTTGCACCATCTGGGCATCGAATCCGACGAAGCGCACCTGTTCCAGACCCTTGGCGGGTCGATCCTGTACGCCGATCGCGCGTTGCGCGCACCGGTCGACGTGCTGCTGAGGCAAGCCGAGGGAACCGCGGCGCTCTGGGCCCACGGAATCTCGGGCGACCTCCCCATCGTGCTGGTGGAGATCGATGAAGCCGACGATGTGGGCATCGTTCGGCAGCTGCTGCGCGCGCACGAGTATTGGCGAATGAAAGGCCTCGCGGTCGATCTCGTGATTCTCAACGTTCGCGCCCCCTCGTATATGCAGGATCTGCAGACGCTGCTCGAGACTCTCGTCCGCGCCAGCCAGTCGGTGTCTCGCCACGAGGGGCACGAGGCGCACGGGAACGTCTTCATCCTTCGGGCAGACCACGTGACGTCCGGGCAGCGCGACGCGCTACAGGGCGTGGCGCGCGCCGCCCTTTCCAGCCGACGCGGCACGCTGGCCGACCAGATCATCCGCGTCCACGGGCCCGACGCGCCGGCGATCACCGTCCCACGCCAACCACCGAAGGCCCCCGCACTCGAGCCCGGGGCATCGGTCTCGACCGGCGCGCTCGAGTTCTTCAATGGGCTCGGAGGGTTCGCGGCGGACGGCCGCGAGTATCGGATCGTGCTCCGCGCCGGGCAGTGGACGCCCGCCCCGTGGATCAACGTGATCGCCAATCCGAGCTTCGGATGCCTGGTCTCGGAAACGGGAGTGGGGTGTACTTGGTGCATCAACAGCCAGCTGAACCTGCTCACCCCCTGGTCGAACGATCCGGTGACCGATCCGCCGAGCGAAATGTTCTACATCCGGGATGACGACTCCGGCGAACTGTGGAGTCCGACCCCGTTACCGATCCGCGAAGACGCCGGTGAATACGTGGTGCGTCACGGCCAAGGCTGGACCCGGTTCGAATACGACGCCCACGGCATCGCACTCGAGCTGCTGCAGTTCGTGCCGGTCGATGATCCGGTCAAGGTCTCGCGTCTCACTTTGACGAATCGCTCTTCCCGCACTCGGCGCCTGTCGGTGACGGCGTATCTCGAATGGGTCCTCGGCGTGTCGCGGAGCGGCTCAGCACCGTTCGTGATCACCGAGATCGATCCCCCTACAGGAGCGATGTTCGCACGGAACTCCTGGAGCCGCGACTTCGGCACCAGGATCGCCTTTGCCGACCTCGGCGGCCTGCAGACCGCCTGGACCGGCGACCGCACGGAATTCCTGGGTCGCAACGGTGCCGCCGACCGCCCTGCGGGGCTCACCCGCCGCGAGAAGTTGTCGGGAAGCAGCGGCGCCGGATTCGATCCCTGCTGCGCCCTCCAGACGACCATCGAGATGCCGCCCGGCGGCCGCGCCACTGTCGTTTTCCTCCTGGGCCAGGCCGAGACGCGCGAACAGGCGAGGACCCTGATCCAGCGATATCGGTCCGGGGACTTCGATACGCGACTGAGAGCGGTCGCCGATGGCTGGGACGAGGTCCTCGGCACCCTCCAGGTGACGACACCTGACCGGTCGCTGGACCTCATGCTCAATCGCTGGCTCCTGTATCAGACTCTCGCCTGTCGAGTCTGGGCGCGGACGGCGTTTTACCAGGCCAGCG
Source organism: Gemmatimonadales bacterium (assembly GCA_035249405.1). Classification (GTDB taxonomy): domain Bacteria; phylum Gemmatimonadota; class Gemmatimonadetes; order Gemmatimonadales; family GWC2-71-9; genus DASTHG01. The sequence goes on along the minus strand of DATFGN010000144.1, from coordinate 1,539 downwards.
GCGCATACGGATTTCGGGATCAGCTGCAGGACGTCATGGCGGTTACCGTATCGAGACCCGACTTGGCGCGTGCGCACCTGCTGAAAGCGGCCTCGCGGCAGTTCGTCGAGGGCGACGTACAGCACTGGTGGCACGAGCCCGTCGGCCGCGGTGTGCGTACCCGCATCTCCGACGACCTGCTCTGGCTTCCGTATGTGGCGAGTCACTATCTCGACGTCACGGGCGATCGGGCGATCCTCGATGAGGGCGTGACGTTCCTCGAGGGGGCGCTGCTCGCCACCGGGCAGTTGGAGTCGTATTTCGAGCCGCGCGTGTCGGCACAGCAAGGGACACTGTTCGAGCATTGCGCCCGCGCGCTCGACCGAAGTCTCGCCATCGGAGCCCATGGCCTTCCGCTTATTGGAACGGGCGACTGGAACGACGGAATGAACCTCGTGGGAGTCGAGGGCCGAGGCGAGAGCGTGTGGTTGGCATGGTTTCTGACCTCGCTGCTCACGGTGTGGGCCCCCGTCGCGCAGGCACGCGGGGAGAGCACCCGCGCGGAGACGTGGAAACGCCACGCCACCGCACTCCAGGAAGCGATCGCCCGTGAGGCATGGGACGGGAATTGGTACCGTCGCGCGTACTTCGACGACGGCACCCCGCTTGGGTCGGCCGTTAACGATGCGTGCGCCATCGACTCGATCGCCCAATCGTGGAGCGTGATGTCGGGCGCCGCGGATCCCGATCTTGCGCAGCGCGCCATGGCGTCCGTTGACCAGCGGCTTGTGCGGCGGAGCGATGGGCTGGCGCTGCTGCTCGCGCCGCCATTCGACAATACGCATCTCCAGCCGGGCTATATCAAGGGGTACCTGCCCGGCGTGCGTGAGAACGGGGGGCAGTACACCCACGCCGCCGCTTGGGTGGTCATTGCGTTTGCCGCACTCGGCGACGGCGACAAGGCCGCGGAGCTGCTCGCGATGTTGAATCCCATCTCCCATTCGGCCACGCCGCAGGGAGTCCGCCAGTACCAGGTCGAGCCGTACGTAGTTGCCGGAGACGTCTACTCCGAGGCGCCGCACGTCGGTCGCGGCGGTTGGAGCTGGTACACCGGATCGGCCGGATGGCTGTACCGCGCCGCGATCGAATGGCTGCTTGGCTTCCGACTTAAGGGCGCGCGACTCGTGCTCGATCCGTGTATCCCCCGGCCCTGGAAGGGGTTCACTATCGCGTTCCGGTATCGCTCCGCGCGGTATGACATCGTCGTCGAGAACCCGCGCGGCGCAGGTCGGGGTGTCTCGGCGCTCGAGCTCGACGGCGTGGCGCTCGACGACCCGAGCTGCATTCCGCTCGCTGATGACTGCCAGACCCATCGGGTCCGGGCCGTGCTTGGATAGGCGGGGACCGTGACCCATCACGCCAGCGTTGCGGGCGGCCTCGATGATCCGGGCGTTCAGGCGGTGGCCACGAAGGCACTGGAGTTGATCGCCGACGGGGCGCGTGTCGGTCTCGGCTCCGGCCGCGCTGCCTCCCTGTTCATCACGAACCTCGGGCTGCGCC
>DATFGN010000143.1:0-5639 GCA_035249405.1 Gemmatimonadales bacterium | reverse complement strand
ATCGTCCGGCTCATCGCCGAGGCTCCGACCGCTGCCGAAGCCCAGGAGCTTGTGAACGCGGGACGGTCGCTGTGCACGGAAACGTAAGTTCCACCTCCTCCGTCGCAGTATCCTCCGTCGCTGCATCGTGAGGGTAGTTCTCCAGCGCGTGTCTCGGGCCGAGGTGCGCGTCGCGGGACGCGTGACCGGGAAGATCGGGGCGGGCTTCGTCGTGCTCGCCGGCTTCGCGCCGACCGATACGGAAGCCACACTGGTCTGGATGGCCGACAAAGTGTTGTCGTTGCGTGTGTTCGGGGATGACGCGGGCAAGATGAACCGCGGGGTGGAAGAGGTGGGGGGCGGCGTGTTGGTCGTGTCGCAGTTCACGCTCTACGGCGACGTCCAGAAGGGCCGGCGTCCATCGTTCATTGCCGCGGCGCCGCCTGACGTGGCGATTCCCCTGTACGAGCGATTCGTCGCGCTCCTGAACGAGCGCGCCGGACCCCTGGGTGTCCCTGTCGCCACTGGTGAATTCGGTGCGATGATGGACGTGGAGCTGGTCAACGACGGGCCTGTCACGCTGGTACTCGAGCGGTAGGAGCGCACGCACATGATCCGACGCATCCTCGGCTGGGCCGCCGCCATCCTCGTCGTGAGTGTCGTTGGACTGCTGATCACCATTCAGTTGCGATGGAAACGAACCTTCGAGGCGACGCTGCCCGCCATCACCGCCTCGACTGATTCGACCGTCATCGCCATGGGCCGGTATCTGGCTTTCGGGCCGGCCCATTGTGCCGAATGCCACACCTCGGGAGCCGCGGCGGCAGCGCTCGAGCGCGGCGAACAGCCGCCCTTGTCGGGTGGATTCGAGTTCAACATTCCGCCGGGGAAGTTCCGCACTCCGAACCTCACCCCGGATTCGGCGACGGGGATCGGGGCGGCGACCGACGGTGCACTCGCGCGCATGATCCGCTATGGCGTGCGGCGCGACGGCCGTGCGGGATTGCCGTTCATGAACTACCACGATTTGAGTGACGCGGACTTGACTGCACTGATCTCGTTCCTTCGCTCCCAGCCGCCGGTCGTCCACGCCGTTCCCGCGCATGACCTCACCTTGCTCGGCAAAGGCGTCATGGCGTTCCTCATCAAGCCCGTCGGGCCCACGGGTACGCCTCCAGCGGTGAGTCCGGCCGGGCCGACGGTGGAGCGCGGAGCGTACTTGGTCGGATCGGTGGCGGAGTGCGCGGACTGCCACACCCAACGCAGCATGATGGATGGGCACTTCACCGGCCCGCGCCTCGCGGGCGGGACGGCGTTCACGTCGGACAGTGACGCCACGATGGAATTCGTTCCCCCGAACCTGACGCCCGATCCAAAGACCGGCCGCATTGCCGCCTGGAGCGAAGACCAGTTCGTGGCACGGTTCCGTCAGGGCCGCTTGCTGCCCGGCTCGCCGATGCCGTGGAAGGCCTTCGGCCACATGTCCGACGATGACTTGCGGGCCATCTACCGGTACCTCCATTCCCTCCCACCCGTCGAGCGGGAGACGGGCCCGTCACAACGCAAGAAGCGATAAGGCACGTGGCTGAGACCATGACGCCGATCGTCCTGGCGTCGAGCTCCCCACGCCGCCGCCAGCTGCTGGAGATGCTGCGCATCCCGCACCGGGTGGTCGCGCCGGACATCGACGAGTCGCGTCGCGACGGGGAAGCTCCAGAGCGGTACGTGGTGCGGCTGGCGCGCGCCAAGGCCAGGGCCGTGTCGGAACGCGTTCCCGGGGAGCTGGTGCTCGGGGCCGACACGACGGTGGTCTTGGACGGCGAGCTCTACAGCAAACCCACGGACCCGGAGGATGCCGTCCAGATGCTCGGCCGCCTTCAGGGTCACACGCACGAGGTGCTCACGGCCGTCGCGTTGGCGCGCGACGAGCGGTTAGAGCATGCACTCGACGTATCGCGAGTGACGTTCCGGCCCGCGGACCGCAAACTGCTGGCAGACTATGTCGCGACCGGCGAGCCGCTCGACAAGGCGGGCGCCTACGCCATTCAGGGTCTGGGGGCGCTGCTGATCGAGCGGGTGGAAGGGGATTTGTTCGGGGTGATGGGGCTGCCGCTGCGGCTGGCGCTCGACTTGCTGGCGAGCTTTGGCCAGCCTTACCGCTTCACACGATAGACCGGGACCGGCTTTGTTTTTCCCTTGACCTGTATCGGCTCCAGGGCTTCGACCTTGGGCGGCTTCTTCAGGGCCTTGTAGAAGGGCTCGGCGATCAAGATCTCGTTGGGGCCGGCGGCGGAGCAGAGGCGGCTCGCCGTGTTGACCGCGTCGCCGATCACGGTGTACTCGAGCCGCCGATCGGAACCAAAGTTCCCGGCAAACACTTCGCCGAAGTTGATCCCGATCCCGATTTTGATGGGAGGCCGGCCGTCCTCGGCCCACTTCGCGTTCATTTTTTCGAGCACCGTGAGCTGGTCGATGGCGCATTGCATGGCGCGATCGGCATCGTCCGCGTGGGCAATCGGCGCTCCCCACAAGGCCATGATGGCGTCGCCCATGAACTTGTCGAGCGAGCCCGAATGCTCGAAGACGATCTCCACCATCTCCGTGAAATACTCGGTGAGCAGCTTGGCGACGTCATCGGGATTCATGTTCTCCGACATCGGCGTAAAGCCGCGGATGTCCGAGAAGAAGATCACGACCGGGCGCTTGTCACCGCCCAGCGTAACCGCCCCTTCCTGCTGGGCGATCTGCGCCGCCACGTTGGGCGCGAAATAACGCTGGAAGTTCGACAGCACCATCGCTTCGCGCCGGATGCGCTCCGACAGGTTGGAGTTTTCGATCGCGAGGGCGGTGAGACCGCCGAACGCGATCAGGAACTCGAGATCCTCGTCCCCGAAGGACTGGATCGCCGTCTGATTATCCACGTACAGGATGCCCAGCACCTTCTGATCGCTGCCCATGAGCGGCGTGCACATGGCGCTGCGCACGCTTTGAATGAGGATCGACTTGCCCTGAAAGCGCGAGTCGGCCGCAGCGTTGTCGGACAGGATCGCCACGCGGTCGTCGACCGCCTTGCGGGCGATGGACTGGGGCACGTGGCGGGCCGCGTTGGTGTCGCCGGTCCGGCTGCGCGACAGCCGGGGCACGAGCTCCGAGGTGCGGGGGTCGAGCAGCAGGATCGATACCCGGTCGACGTTCATGATCTGAAACGTGAAGTCCACGACCTTCTGCAAGAGCGCGTCCAGCTCCTGCTGCCGGGACAGCTCCTTGAAGACTTCGAGCAGCAGCGTCAGCTTCTTTTCGCGCCGTTCCGACTCGTTCTCCGCCGCCACCTTGAGGTGGCCGCCACCCGCGGCCGCCGCCCCGGTTCCGCCGATGACGATCGCGGGGACACCGCCCGAGGTCGGATTGACGGGCAGCTGTCGCACGATGGTGCCCTGCTGCACGGCTCGGGAACCGGAAGTCTGGCCCGCTTCCGGCGTCGGGGCGGAGGGGCGCGCCGGGGGGGTGATCGACGCCACCCGGAAGGCCACCTTCCCGAAGGTGATCACGTCGTTCGCCCCGGCATCGGCTTCGGTGATGCGGGCCCCGTTCAAGAACGTCCCGTTGGAGGAGCCGAGGTCTTTGACACGCACGCCCGAGCCGCCGAGCGCGATCTCCGCGTGGCGACGGGAAATGGTGGGGTCGTAGATCGGGACGTCGCTGGTAACCGCGCGGCCCACGACCAGCGTGCGACCCGGTGCGAGATCGATCGACTGGTCGCCGGAAGTGCTCAGCAGCTTGAACACAGTGCGAAAATATACCCGGGCTTACGCCAGAGCGAGCGCCACGGCGCGCAGGACCGCCTCGGCCTTTGCCTCGGTCTCCGCGAACTCGCGCGCGGCATCGGAATCGGCCACGATCCCGGCGCCCGCCTGGATCGTGACCCGATCGTGACCGACGACGGCGCAGCGGATCGCGATCGCGGTGTCGAGCGTCGCCGCGCCCCAGCCGACGTAGCCCACGGCGCCGGCGTAGGGGCCGCGGCGCTCGGGCTCCAGAGCATCAATGATTTCCATGGCGCGGACCTTGGGCGCTCCCGTCACCGTCCCGGCGGGGAAGCACGCCTTGAACGCATCCAGCGCGTCGTAGCCGCTGCGCAGCATACCCCGCACCTCGCTCACCAGATGTTGGACGTGCGAGTAGCGCTCCACCTGCATCAATTCGGTCACGCGCACGCTGCCGTAGCCAGCCACGCGGCCGACGTCGTTGCGGCCCAGGTCGACGAGCATACGATGCTCGGCGACCTCCTTGGCGTCGCCCTTCAACGCATGACCCAGCCGCTCGTCCTCTTCGGCCGTGGCGCCGCGGGGGCGCGTGCCGGCGATCGGACGGACCGTGACCTCCCGGTCCGTAACGCGCACCAGCACTTCCGGCGAGCTGCCGACCAAGGCGACGCCGTCCAAAGAAAGAAAGAAGAGGTAGGGCGCCGGGTTCAAGGCGCGCAGGAACCGGTACACTCGCAAGGGGTCGACGCGAGCGGAGATCTCCTGGCGACGGGACAGGACCGTTTGAAACGTGTCGCCGCCGCGTACGTGCTCGAGCACGCGACCCACATCGCGCTCGAAATCCGTGCGCGCATACCGCGTCGTCGTGGCGAGGGCTGGCGGCGGCTCGGCCAGGGCGAGCGGGGTCAAGGCGTGCGGGGTCGCCAGACGACCGCAGAGCTCGTCCAGCCGGTTCTCCGCCGCCTCGTACAACCGGACGCGCTCATTCGCCGGCGCGTCGGCAGGCACCTCGGCATTGGCGACGGCGATGGCCCGACCGTACAGGTTGTCCAGCACCACGAGACTGTCCGCCAGCATGACGACCGCGTCCGGCAGGCCGAGGGTGTCCTCGGGAGGCGCGGGCAGCCGCTCGATGGTGCGGGCGAGATCGTAGCCCAGGTACCCGACGGCGCCACCGTAGAAGGGAGGCAGGCCGGGGACCGCGATCGGGGGCAGCGCCCGCAGCCGCTGTGCCAGATGACCGATCGGATCGCCGGTCTCGCCGGCGTCGCGCCACCCATCCGCCGCGGTCCATCGCCCGACCGCCCGACCGCGGTAACGCCAGACTTCGCGCGGTTCCGTCCCCAAGAAGGTGTAGCGCGCCCACCGTTCCCCGCCGACGGCGGATTCGAGCAGGAATCCGAACGGGGGCCGGGCGATCTTGGCGTAGGCGGCAACGGCGGTGTCCGAGTCGAGCACGATCTCTCGTGCCAGCGGCACGACCCCCCCGCGCGCGGCGCGTGTGAGAAAAAGTGACCGGGCGTCGCTCACTTGGGCGCGGCGAGCAGCATGCGCCCGGGCCCTTCCAACGCACTCGTAACCGTCGATCCCCCGGTGTGCACGCTGTTGCGTCCCTCCACCCAATGGTCCACCGCCCGCTCGTGCCATATCGCAAGGGCCTGGGCGAACTGGGTGGCGGAGGTGTAGCGGGAACTCATGGTGTATACCGAGGAGTCTCCGTACTGGCCGTATGAGATGGCGAGAACGGGCTCCCCCGAGGAATTGAAGACCAGTCCGGGTGGCCCGACGGTCAGCTCGTAGGTCGTGGGGGTAATCGAGACGGTCACGATCACCGTGCAGCTATCACACAGCAGGGTGTCGTTGCGTGAAACGATGCTCCGAGGCGTAAACGTGAAC
>DATFGN010000142.1:0-3467 GCA_035249405.1 Gemmatimonadales bacterium | reverse complement strand
AGGAGGCGCGCTCGCGACCGTCGCGCGCACCGCCGGTTCCACCCCGGTGCCCGTAGGTACCAAGATGCTGATCGGTCCGGCGGGGCGTCTGGAAGGGACGGTCGGAGGCGGTTGCGTCGAAGCTGATGTGATCGCGGCCGCGATCGACGCTGTCGCGCCACGGATTCTCACCCACCACTTGAACGCCGATGTGGCCGGCGATCTGGGGCTGTCCTGCGGGGGCACGGTCGACATCGTGGTCGAGCCGCTCGTGGCGGCTGCCGGTTACGTGCACGCGCTGGAGCAGGTGGCTGCGGCCGCGGCGGGAATCATGTCGACCGGACTCGACTGGTCGGACGGGCCTGTGAAGCAGTTCGACCCTCGAGCGGTCGACCCGAGCGAGCCGGTTGCCTCGTTGTCGGACGATCGGCGCACGCTGGTGGAGCGACTGGCGCCGGCGCCTCGCCTGCTCGTGTTCGGGGCGGGCCACGTCGGCAGCGCCATCGCCCTGGCCGCGACGACGGCCGGGTTTCGCGTCGTGGTGGTGGACGATCGACCGGAGTTTGCCGACCCGGTGCGGTTTCCCGTCTCCGTTACTGTCTGCGCCGTCCCGGCGCATGACGCCCTGGAGCGATTCGCCATCAGCGCGGCCGACGCCGTCGTGATCGCCACGCGCGGACATCGGCACGACGCCCTGATTCTGGAGCGCGTGGCCGGCTCGGCGGCGAGCTACGTGGGACTATTGGGGAGCCGGCGCAAGAAAGCGGTGGTGACAAAGGCGCTCGCCGCGTCGGGCGTGTCTTCCGAAGCGCTGGAGCGCGTGCGCGTGCCCGTTGGCCTGGCGATCGGTGCGGTCACGCCCGAAGAAATCGCCGTCAGCGTAGTCGCCGAATTGATTTCCTGGAGACGCGCGACTACTGCTTGACCAGGTCCAGCAGCCGGCTCAAGGAATCCGCCGGCAGCGGTCCCGCGATCTCGACTCGCAGGTTGCCAACAAACCGGGCCAGGCGCTCATTGCGGCGCACGGCCTTGGCGGCGAGGCTGTCTGGTAGCGCCGCTTCCTCGAGCGCCCGGGTTTCGATGAGCGGCCGTTCGAACAGAGTTACCACCGCGCCTGCAATCACCTGTTCCACCACCACTTCTCTGACGGCTCCCGGGTTGCGGCGCATGCTCCGGATCGCAAATCCCGGGATGGCGGCTGGGGCGGTGCCGAGCAAGTCATGGGCACGCGTGGCCTCGATCGCCGGCCATGACGTGGTGAGCCGCACGGAATTGGGATCCCGGTAGCCGCGTATTGTAATGGCGCCCGGTGTCACCGGGATAACCCCGCTCGCTGCCGGACTGGGAGCAGCCGCAGGAGCTACCTCCCGCAGGGTTGGAGACGTACGATTTCGTGCGAGCTGCTCGGCTGGAGGCGCCGCCGCCGCCGTCGAGGAGTTCGCCAGAGCATCCACACGATTGTCCTGTAGGCGGCCAGGCTCGGCGGCGTTTGCGGCCGGAGCCTGGCGCTGCTGGTCCGTTTCTGCCCGGGCGATCCGATCGGCCATCTGGCCATTGCTCGCCATCGGCTGAGCCACGGCGCCCCGCTCATCGTCCGCGGGCGTCCCTGGAACATCGGACGAGCGCGCACCGGCGAGGTCGGAAGCCGGCCCAGTTGATGCCGATTCGGTGGTGGCGATCATCGGTTGGACCGCCGCGGGTGCTGCGTCCTTCAATCGCGGGGAGTCCGAGAAGCCCGCGTAATAGCCGAGGCCGACCGCGACCAAGACCGTCGCCGCCCACGCGAGCGGCACGCGCAACCGCGACCAGGTCGACGCCCGTCGCTGCAGTTGGTGCAGCGGGGGAGCGGCTCGCTCGGGTCCGGCCGGGACGGCCATGCCGAGCAGCCGTGCGGCACGGTCGATCAGGGCTCGCTCTTCATCGAGTCGCGCCCGGCACACGGAGCACCCGGCGATATGTGTGTCCAGCCGCTCGACCTCGACCGGCGACAACTCGCCGTCCAGGTAGGCGTGCAGCGTTCCATCATCCACGTGCGACATGTTCTGCCTCACTTCCTTTTTCATACGCTTCGACCAAGCGGCGCCGTGCGCGCGCCAACGTCGTTCCGATGGCGCCTTTCGCCAGGCCCGTTTGGGAAGCGATTTCGTCGTAGGACTGGCCCGCGTCCCACAGCAACAACACTTCGCGATCCCGCGGCGTCAGCGCTTCGAGCGCCTGGCGCACCCGCGACCGATCCTGCTCGGCGCTGATCGCCTCGTCCAGAGCTGGAGCCTCAGGCTCGGATTCCTGGCTCAAGAGCGTCAGGTGGCGCCGCTCACGAGCGGCGCGCCGTGCTTCATCTCGAGCCATGTTTGCTGCGACCACGAAGAGCCACCCCCTGGGATTCTCGGGTCGATGCACCAGTGCCCTGGCAAACGCTTCTTGAGCGAGATCCGCCGCACGCTCGGCGTCCCATACCTTGCGGTACAGGAAACGCACGAGCGCGGCGTAGGTCGTTTTGTAAACTTCGGCCAAGTCCTCGGGCATCGAGCCTCAGAGCCGGAATTCGCGCACCAGGGCCTCGAGCTCCCCGGGTCGCCAGTCGGTCTTGCCGCTGGCGGCAATCTCGATACTCACGCGCCGTCCGGCTACCAGGACCGCCGGCGTCAATGCCACCGCCCGCGATAGCTCGGGCAGCCGGCGCACCAGGGCGAAATACGCGTTGCTGAATGGCGCCACCTTGGTGACCGGCAGGGAATCCGCGTGCCGCAGGTCGGTCCAGACTTCCTGGCGCAGGATGAACAGCCGCCCATCCACGCGCCGCGTCGGATTGATCCCTGCCCGGCCGCGGAGCAGATCGTCCAATTCCTCTCCATCGGCGGCGACAACCGATTTGGTCGCCTGCCGTGCCTCGGATCGAGATTGTGCCACCGCGCCCGCACCGGCCTGATCGCGTGGGGCGGCGGGGGTGGGCACTGCAGCGGGGGAAACGTTGCCGTCGATGAACATGCGCGTTCCTGACGCGACCAGAGGCTCCTGGACAAGATACGACGTGTACTCGGTGAGAATACCGTAGCGCAGCGCCAGATCCTTCAACGCGGTAATCAACTCGGTCGTCTGTCCGTGCAGCCGGATTTCGCGGGACAACGCCCCTGCTTTGCGGGCCGCCCACAGCCGTGGGATGTACCCATTGCCGGTTTGCTCGGACGGAAAACTGGCGACCGTCTCGAACCGCTCGGTGACATTGTTGCGGCGGCCGCGCACGGAGACCGACTGCTCATCGCGCCGGGTCCCACGGTACCGGCCGAACACCACCATCTCGTCGCCGGCGAACAAATCCGGCAAGGTGCCCGGCTGGAGATCGTACAGCTCGATGCCGCCCGCGGCCTCCAAGGCGACGTCGGTCAGGACCGGACTGGCGATTTTGGTCGAAAGGGCGCCCACCGCTTGCTCGATGTCGCCCCCAGGGGTGACGTACTGAGTCACGCCGCGCGCCTGCTCGGTCAGGC
>DATFGN010000141.1:0-6417 GCA_035249405.1 Gemmatimonadales bacterium | reverse complement strand
GACCGGAGGTGGTGCCGAGGGTCCATTGCACGGCAGATCGGCCCGCCGCGTCGGTGGCCACACTCACCTGAGAAACGGAGCCACTTCCCCCTGCAGCGGCCCATCGCACCGTGGCGTCAGGGACGGGGTTGCTGAACTGATCGAGTGCTTGCACGACAAGGGACTCGGGAACGGCTTGAGCGACTGCGGCGACCTGTCCGTCCCCCGAGATCATGACGAGGGTGGCGACCGGCCCGAGCTGTGCGCTCGCGGTGAAGGTCGCGGGTGATCCGGCGAGACCGGCGGCACTGGCCGAGAGGCTATCGACCGCGACACCGGGCGCGGTACCGAGCGTCCAATTGACGCTGGCGCGTCCCAACGCGTCGGTGACCGAGGCCGCTGCCGACACGTTGCCGCCGCCGGCGATCACGCTCCAGGTGACGTTCGTTCCAGAAGTCGGGTTGCCGAATTGATCGCGCGTTTCGATCACCAGCGGCTGGGTCAGGGTCTGACCGACGACCCCGAGCTGACCGTTGCCGGAGATCATGACCATCTGAGCCGCGACGTCGGCGGTCGCGCTGATGACGAAGTTGACCGAGGCGAGACCCGTGACCGTCGCGGTGACGGTATCGCGTTGCGATCCGGCGAGCGGTCCCAGCGTGAACGTGACGGCGGCCAGACCCTGCGCGTCGGTCGCGACCGTTGTCGCCGAGAGGCTCCCGCCGCTCGAGCGAGCGGCCCACAGGACGGCGATCCCAGGAATGCTGGTACCGTCGGCGGCCGTGACCTTCACAGTGAGCGGTTGCGGAAGGGCGTGGCCGGCAACGCCGGTCAGGGTGGACCCCGAAACGACCGCGACGCTCGCCGGTACGGCCGGGCCGATCGGTTCGGCGCCGCGGCAGGTCGAGCTGACGACCGCCGCGGCGACCACGAGCGGGACGGCCACGAGACGCTGCATGGGGGCAATGAGCAAAGGGGAGCAAACCGCACGCCACACGCTGGCGGATGGGGAAGTTCAGGCGACGAGCGGGTTGTGGTGGGAGCGCAACAACTTCGGCGGGAGTTGGCCCCGAAGGATTCGAACCTTCATTCACGGATCCAAAGTCCGTTGTCCTGCCATTGGACGAGGGGCCAGCAGGTGTGACGGCAAGCTAATCGCTATTTGGTCTGCACGGCATGCCCTCCGAACTCGTTGCGCAGCGCGGCGATCACCTTGGCGCCGAACGATTCCTGCTGCCGGGAGCGGAACCGCGCGAGCAGCGACATCGTGATCACCGGCGCCGGCACGTCGAGACGCATTGCTTCCTCCACCGTCCAGCGCCCCTCGCCCGAGTCCTCCACGAAGCCTCGAATAGCGGCCAGCTGGGTGTCGCGTGCAAACACGCGCTCCGCCAACTCGTTCAGCCAGGAGCGTACTACGCTTCCCTGATTCCACAGTCTTGCGATCTGACCCAGGTCCAGTGTGAACTGCCTCGAGGCATGCAGGATCTCGTACCCCTCGGCGTACGCCTGGAGCAGTCCGTACTCAATCCCATTGTGCACCATCTTGACGTAGTGGCCGGCTCCGGGCGGGCCCACGTGGGCGTAGCCGCCCTCCGGTGCGAGCGTCCGAAAGATCGGCTCGCAATGCTGGAACGTAAGGCTCGAGGCACCGATCATCAGGCAATAGCCCTTCGTCAAACCCCAGATCCCGCCGCTCGTCCCGGCGTCCACGAACTCGATCCCTTGTGCCTGGAGCGCCTTGGCTCGGCGCAGGGAGTCCGCGAAGTTCGAGTTGCCGCCATCGATGACGATGTCACCTGTGGCGAGATGCGGGACGAGCTGGTCGATCGTGCTGTCGACGGGCGTACCGGCGGGCACCATCACCCACACGACCCGGCGCGGCACGAGCTGCCGGGCGACGTCGGCGAGGTCCTTCGCGCCTTTGACTGCCGTAGCGAGGTGTTCCTTGACCGCGTCGGCGCTCGAGTCGTATACAACCAGCTCGTGCCCGCCCTGGACGAGCCGCCGCACCATGTTGCCGCCCATCCGGCCCAACCCGATCATCGCCAGTTGCATCGTCGCCGCTCCTGGAAGGTGAAACTGTCGTCAGCAGAATAGCCCAGAATCCGCCGGTGGTATAGGATTGGGCCCTGCATGCACGCCGCACATACGGGGCTCTACGTGATCATGGGCGTCTGCGGCTCCGGCAAGACCACGATCGGGGCGCAGCTCGCGCGCGAGCTCGGCCTCGAATTCGTCGAAGGTGATGACCTGCACCCTCCGGACAACGTGCAGCGCATGGCGGCGGGCATCCCGCTGACGGACGAGGACCGGCGCGGCTGGTTGCTCGCGATCGCGGCCCGACTGCGTGACGCGAAGCGTGCCGGCACTGGCCTCGTCGTCTCGTGCTCAGCGCTCAAACGGAGCTATCGGGATCTGCTGCGCTCCAACGGAGACCCCGACACGCGGTTTGTGTATCTCGGGGGGAGCCGAGCCCTCATCGCCGAGCGCATGGCGCACCGCAGCGGGCATTTCATGCCGCCATCGCTGCTCGAGAGCCAGCTCGCCATTCTGGAGGAGCCGGCGCCGGACGAGCACGCGTGGGCGTGCGATATCCAGGCGGCGCCGGACGCGATCGTCGTCGATCTGGTGACGCGCACGGCCTCCGCGTGAGTTCCAACACCCAGCTGCTGCTCTACGCCCTCGGTGCGGTCGTGGCGCTGATCGTGCTGATCGCGCGCTTCAAGCTGCACCCCTTCATCGTGCTGATCGCGGTGTCCCTCGCCCTCGGGATGGTCGCAGGGATGCCGTTCGGCAGCGTGGTGAAGGCATTCCAGGACGGGGTCGGTGGCGTGTTGGGATTCATCGCGATCGTGGTCGGCCTCGGCACGATGCTGGGCAAGATGATGGCGGAGTCGGGCGGCGCGACGCGCATCGCGACGACGCTCATCGCCCTGTTCGGCTCCGCCCGAGTGCATTGGGCGATCATGGTCGTCGCCTTCATCGTGGGTATTCCGGTGTTTTTTCAGGTGGGGTTCGTGCTGCTGATCCCGCTGGTGTTCACGATTGCGCGGCGCACGGGCCTGTCCCTCGTGAAGATCGGCATTCCCCTGGTGGCAGGCCTGTCGGTGGTGCACGGGCTGGTGCCGCCGCATCCGGCGGCGATGCTCGCGGTCGGCGCCTATCGGGCCGACGTGGGACGCACGATCGCCTATGCGATCCTCGTCGGGTTGCCGACGGCGTCGCTGGCCGGCCCGATCTTCGCCTCGTGGATCGCGCCGCGCATCGCCCTCCCCGCGGAGAACCTGATGGCGGCGCAGCTCGCCGGCGAAGTGCCGCGCGACCTGCCCGGCTTCGGCATTTCGCTCTTCACGGTACTGCTCCCGGTGATCCTGATGGTGTGCGCGAGCACCGCGGACGTGGTCCTCGACACCACGAGCCCGCTCCGCACGGGGCTCGATTTCGTCGGGAGCCCGATCGTCTCGCTGCTCGTGGCCCTGCTCTTCTCCTTCTGGTCGCTGGGATACCGGCAGCACTTCAGCCGCGATCAGATCCTCAAGTTCGCCAATGACTGCCTCGGGCCGACTGCGACCATTCTGCTGGTGATCGGTGCCGGTGGCGGATTCAACAAGGTCCTCCTGGAGAGCGGGGTGGGGAAAGCGATTGCCGATGTGGCGCTCGGATCGCATGCATCGCCTCTCCTGCTCGCATGGACCGTGGCGGCGCTGATTCGCGTGGCCACCGGCTCGGCGACCGTGGCGATGACGACGGCTGCGGGCATCGTGGCTCCCATCGCCGCGGCGACGCCGGGGGCGAGCGCCGAGCTCTTGGTGCTCGCCACGGGCGCGGGCTCGCTCGTGCTCTCACACGTGAACGACTCGGGGTTCTGGCTCATCAAAGAGTTCTTCAACATGACCGTGCCGCAGACGCTGCAGACGTGGACCGTCGCTGAAACGATCATCGGCGTCGCGGGGTTGGGGTTCACGCTGTTGCTCAGCCTCGTGGTCTAGCGGGGCAATGGAGGAGACATGCACAACAAGAGTGCGGTGTGCGGGGTGTGGGGTCTTGTCGTGGTAGTCGGGCTCGCGCTCTTGGCGTGTGCTCAACGCGATCAGAGCGCGCGACAAGATCTGAGCGCAGAAGGGTGGATCGATGTGACGGCGACGCTCGATCCAGCGCGGACGCCGGTGTACGAGGGCGACGCACCCATGAAGTTCGATTTTCTCAAGGACATGCGGAAGGGCGATATCCTGACGCTGTCGGTCTACTCGCTGGGGGCGCACAGCGGGACGCACATCGACGCCCCGATGCATTTCATTGCCGCTGGTGCCCCGATCGACCAGGTGGCGCTGACCCCGCTCATCGGGGCCGCGCGGGTGATCGATATCGCCGACAGCGTGCAGGCGATCGACTCGAGCGAGCTGAACCGGCACGACTGGCGGGGCGTGCAGCGCGTGCTGTTCCGCACGCGGAGCACGCTGCGCGGCTGGATGGATTCAGCGGCGTTCCACAAGGACTTCGCCTACATCGCCCCGGACGCGGCACAGCTGCTCGCGGACGCCGGGGTCCTGCTGGTCGGTGTGGACTACATCTCGGCCGAGCAATTCGGCGCGCCGGCGCCCGTGACGCACCGGATTCTGCTGGGGCGCGGGATTCCGATTGTGGAGGGGCTGGATCTGCGTCCGGTTCAGGCCGGTGACTACGATGTGATCGTGCTTCCGCTCAAAGTCGCCGGGCACGAAGGGGCGCCGGCACGGGCCATCATGCGGAGGAAGGCAGGAAGTTAGCCTTCCGAACGGCTCTCAGCGCGGCGATACAGATGGCTTTTGGCCTCGGCTGATCGTCGGCGCACGCGGAAACCGTGCCTTTGGCAAAGCACACTTCTTGGCCCGTCTCCGAGAACGTGAACCCATTTCCCTCCATGACGGTCCGGACTTCGTGCGCGTCTATCTCGTCGGCATCATACGACTTGAGATCGTCGCGGGAGATAAACAGCGACTGGCCACGGCGCGGGTCATTGACCCCCACAATCGTGAGACCCATTATTTCTTCGGCTACTTGTTCGCGTAACAAGGGGATCATGGTTGCCCCTAACCTAGCGGCGGCCCCAGGGACATGGCAGATGGGGAATTGAGGAGGGACAATGCCCGCAACGCCACGGATCCTACTGGTACTGGGCCTCACGATCGTGGCCGCCGCTCCGCTCCATTCGCAACGACGCAGTGACCTCCTCACCGCCGAAGAGATCGAGCGTTCGCAGGGCAGGGGCAGCACCGCGTACGACGTGGTTCAGTCATTGCGCCCGCGCTGGCTGAGCGCTCGCGAGGTGTTGCTCACGCCAAGCCCCGGCGCCCCGGTCACTGAACAGGGGCCTCATGTGTATCTCAATGACGTCGATCAGGGCGACGCAGAATACCTGAAGACGATTCCTGTCGAGCTCATCGCGGAAATGCGTTGGCTCAGTGCCAATCAGGCGGCGAGTCGCTATGGACCCACCAGCAACCCGGGGATTGTGATCGCCCTGAAGCGGTAGCCGCCACGGAGATGGATGCACGAACCCGACGCCGCACATGACGCGCGACGCCGGGTTCGGTGTGTATAGGGGACCGTCGCTAGAACGTGAATGTCGTAATCAACACTCCCGATCCAGCCCCTCCGCTATCACCGGCCCCCGTGAGCGTTCCCGTGAAGGTCTGCGGCGCCTGGCCTTTGACCTGCACGGTCACCACGTAGTTCGTCTGCACCTCGGTGCATGAATCGTAGTAATCGATGCGCACCGTGTAGGTGCCATGCGCGGGTGTGGTGCTGGGCCACGTCACGTTCTCGTTGCGCACCCCGTCGATGGAGCACGCAGGATTGGAATCGAGATCGAGCACGCCACCGGTGCTCGACGAGACGTTCCCGTAATAGATCTCTTCCGAGTCGGGCTGCACGACGTGCAGGTCCACGTCGCTGTTCACGTCCCACGCGACGCTCACCTGAATGTCGCCGGCGCCCACCTGGGTGACCGTGACGTGCGAGTTGGCATACGCGCCGATGGCGGCGGCGCCGGTTCCGACCGCGTACTGAATGTCGAACGACGCGCCGGGAATGCTCTGCGCCAGGGTGAGAATCAGGTCGACGGATGCCTGGGACGACGGCAGCGTGACCTCGTAGTAGCCCGGGTGACCTTGCACCTGCACGATGATCGTCGTGAACCCCGCGGACCCGTTGACCTGCACCTGCGAGCTGCCGCCGTTGATCACGATCGCGGCTCCGGCGGTCGTCGCCGTCGGCCCGGAGCTCGCGGCCGGGGCAGCCCCGGTGTGCAGGCTGCCGGTGATGGCGGTGTTCACCACGGCGACGCCCGAGATGAACCGGCTGATCGTGACGGTGCCGGGGCCGCTCGAGTCACTACAGTGAGCGAATGGCAAGATCGACGCGATCACGGCCACCGGCAGTGCCCGGCGGCCCAGG
>DATFGN010000140.1:0-8632 GCA_035249405.1 Gemmatimonadales bacterium | reverse complement strand
GGACAGGGACAGGGTGGCGTCGAACAGCTTGCCCCGCGCGTCGTAGTTCTCCATGTGCACGGCGAGTTTGCGCCCCGGCGTGGAAAACCGCCAGATGTAGCGATGATCCATGGGCATGAACGGCGACACGTGGAACGCCTTCTCGAATTGGAACCGTAACCGCCCATTCATGGCTGGCGAGCGGGCCAGGACGTAGGTGTGGCGCTCTTTCCAGGGCGTGTTCGTGATCTCGGTCAGGACGGTTTCCACGTGCGTGTCCCGGGCGTCGAAACAGTAGTAGAAGGTCACCGGGTTGAAGCAGTAGCCGTAGTAGCGCAGATGGGTCAGCATCCGGATCGGGCCGGAGGGTCGTGACCCCGTTGCGCGCTCCACGCTCGTACGCACGGCGTCGGCCAGCGGTACCTGGCGCTCGCCGTGATAGTCGGCGCGACGGAACCAGGCCGGCGCGAGGTGCCGGGCCGACCATAGCCAGCGGCCATCGAGCACGTGCGGCAGCTCGTCCAGATCCAGATACATCATGAACAGGCGAAACCGGAAGAGATGCGGGACCGGCCGCCGCCGCCGGTGGCGCACCAGACCGGCATACACGGCGCTGTTCACAGCGTTGCTCCCGCCACGAACTGTCGGCACACGGTCAGCGCGCTCGTCACGCCGGCTTCGTGAAAGCCGTCGCCCCAGTAGGCACCACAATAGTGTGTGCGATTGTGGCCGCTGATCGCCGCGTGGCGCGTCTGGGCGCGGACGCCGGCCATCGAGTAGAGCGGGTGGTGGTACGTGAAGCGCTGCAGGATGCGCTCGGGCGCGATGGCTGCGGTGCGGTTCAACGTCACGCAGTACGTCTCCCGCGCCGCGAGCGTCTGCAGGATGTTCATGTCATAGGTGACCGCAGCCGGGGCCTCCGGCTCGGGACCGAGATGGTAGTTCCACGCGGCCCACAGGCGCCGGCGGCGCGGCAGAAACGACGTGTCGGTGTGGAGCACCACTTCGTTCGCCTGGTAGGGAAGGGCGCCGAGGATTTCGCGCTCCAGGGCGCTCGCGTCCGTCAGGGTCGCCAGCGCCTGGTCGGAATGGCAGGCGAAGATCACGGCGTCGAACCGTTCGCCGTCGACGCGGACCCCATCCTTCTGTCGCGTCACGCGGCGCACCGTGTGGCCGAGGCGAAGGCAGGAACGGAACGTCGCCATCAGCGCCTCGACGTAGCGGCGGGAGCCGCCCTGGACGACGCGCCATTCGGGACGGCCGGCCAGCGACAGCATGCCGTGGTTGTCGAGAAACCGCACCAGAAAACCGAGCGGCATGGCGAGCACCTGCCGGCGCGGTTGCGACCACAAGGCCGACGCCATCGGGGCCAGGTAGTGGTCGACGAAGCGACGCGACAGGCCGGCCATCGCGACATAGTCACCGAGCGTCGCGTGCGCGGCCCCGTCCAGAATCGCGCGCGGGGCTTGGCGATTGAAGCGCAGAATATCGGCGACCATCCGGTAGAACGACGGGCGCACGAGGTTGCGGCGTTGGCCGAACAGCTGGTTCAGCGTCGACCCGTTGTATTCGAAATCGCTCGCGTCGGCGCGGACGCTGAAACTCATCACCGTCGGCTGCGTGGCGACGCCCGCCCGCGCGAGCAGGCGCGTGAAGTTGGGGTAGTTCCGCTCGTTGTAGACGATGAACCCCGTGTCGACGTGGTGGGTTTCCTCCCCGGTCGTCACGGTGACGGTATGGGTGTGCCCACCCGGCGTCGCGTTGGCTTCGAAGAGAACGACGTCGTGATCGCGATGCAGCAACGAGGTAGCGACGAGGCCGGACACGCCGCCCCCCACGATGGCGATCCGGACGGTCAGACTCGCTCCAGGACTCTGGCCGGCACCGCGTGGAGGTTCCGGATGAGGCCGAGGCGCGAGAGTAGCCACAGCCCGTAGAACGTGAGATCCACTTCCCACCAGTAGAACCCCTGACGCGCGGCGCCGGGATACCAGTGGTGGTTGTTGTGCCAGCCTTCGCCGAAGGTGATCAGGGACAAGAGCAGACTGTTCTTGCTGTCGTCGTCGGTCGGGAAGCGACGGCGCCCCAGCTGATGCGCCAGCGAATTGATGAAGCAGCTGCAGTGGAACAGGAGGACGGTACTGATGAAAAAGCCCCACACCAGAAACTGCAAGCCACCGATCAGAAACAGCGTCAGGGCGAGGGCCAGCGGCACCACGATATCGAACCGGTCGAGGAAGCGGAGCTCGGGGTACCGGGCCAGGTCCGGCACCTGCTTCAGGTCGGTGGGAAAGTTCTCGGGCGATGTGATCCAGCCCATGTGGCTCCACCAGAACCCGTGTTGCCGTGGGCTGTGGACGTCCGCCTCCGTATCGGCCACCCGGTGGTGCTTGCGGTGGTGAGCGGCCCACCACAGTGGCCCGCGCTGGACGCAGGTGGCCCCAAGCACGGCGAAGACAAACTGCATCGGGCGCGAGGTCTCATAGGTGCGGTGCGAGAAATAGCGGTGATAGAAGCCGGTAATGGCGAACATCCGGGCGGCATAGAGGCCGAACGCCACCCACACGGCGGTCCAGCTGGCCCCGACCCAGATCACCCCGAGGCAGGCCACGTGCATGGCCACGAAGGGGAGCACGCGGAGCCAGTCTACGTGGTGCCGCTCGGACTGGACGATGGTGGAGGAGGTGTGGGAGGCCGAGGTGTCGAACCACTGCACCAGCTTGGCCAGCAGTTGTTTGAGTGTGGTCATGTGAGGGCTAATCTAATGGTTTTAGGGCACTTCGCTCCGACTCTCCTATACGTCGTGCCAAGGCAAATGGATGGAACTCCAGTCCATACCGCTCCGTACGGGCAAGCCATGGTCCGGCGCCGTCTCCCTGTCATCTTCGCCTTTCTGGCCGCCGTCCCGTGCGTCCGGCTTCTGGCCCAGGACGCAGACCAATCTCCTCAAGAATCACGCCGCGCTCCAGGACACCGCGCCCTCAACCTGGGCGTTTCCGGCTTCGGCTTGTCCATCGGGAATTCGCGCCAGTGGAATGGTCTCCGGATCAACTGGCAGGACAACTCCGTCGACCGCGTGAACGGCATCAACTTCACGTTGTGGAATGCCAAGCATAACGAGGACATGGTGGTGAATGGTTTCGCCCTGGGCTTGGCGGGGCCCGTCGGCGGGGGATTCAACGGTCTCACGGTGGGCATCGTCGGCGCGGTGGCGGAGCAGGGCTTCAAGGGAATCACGCTGGCCGGAATCGGTGCGGTCTCCAATGGCAACACGCAGGGCATCACGATCGCCGGCCTTGGCGTCGTGTCGAATGGCGACATGGAGTGGGTCAACGTTTCGGGATTGGGGACCGTCGCCAATCGCGACATGCGCGGTCTCAACATCGCCGGGCTGGGCGTCGTAGCCAACGGCGACATGCAGGGTCTCAACATCTCAGGACTCGGGACGGTAGCCAACGGCGACCTGTGGGGAGTGAACCTGGGCGGCCTGGCGGTTGTCGGCAACGGCTCCCTGCGCGGCCTCTCGGCCTCCGGCCTGGCGGTGGTCACGAACGGTTCCCTCACCGGCCTGAGCGTCGGCGGCCTCGCGGTGGTCGGCAACGGGTCGGTCCGCGGGATTTCGGCGGGCGGGTTGGCGGTCGTGTCGAACGGATCGGTCGACGGCATTCACGTGGGCGGGCTCGCGGTGGTCGGCAACGGCCGGGTGCGCGGGGTGACAGTTAGCGGACTCGCCGTGGTCTCGAACGGCGTGATGACCGGTGTGGCCGTCAGTGGGTTGGCCGTTGTCGCCGGTGGAGTGAAGGGCGTGGGCATCGGCGGTGGTCACGTCGAAGGCCGTTGGATTCACGGACTGGCGATCTCCGCCATCCGAGTCCGCACGTGGGAGATGCGCGGCGTCAGCATTGCGGGCTACAACCGGATGAAGGGAGACCAGTTCGGTCTGTCGATCGGCGTCTACAACTACGCCAGGCGACTGCATGGCGTGCAGCTCGGCCTCATCAACAACGCGCGCAACAACAAAGGATGGCGCCGGGTGCTTCCGCTCCTCAACGTCCACCTGGACTGAAGCGCTCTCAGCCCGCAGCTTTCAGCCGTCAGCTTACCTCGGTTGAGGGCCGTCATGCCGCGCATTGCGCCCGTCGTCGCACTTCTCTGCGCTCACGCTGTTGTGGGCGCAGCGCAGTCTCCTGCCTACACCCCACCGCAGCTACCGCCGCCCCACGGATTCCGCGTGTTCATCGTCCCCGACATGGAAGGCATGGGGAGCGCGGTGGACATTCACGAGGTCATCGCGGGAAATGAAGGCGAGCGCTACCGGACACTGACGAGCCCCGACTACTGGGACCATTTCCGGGACCTGCTCACCCGTGAGGTCAACGCCACGATCGCCGGGGCCCGTCTGGCCGGCGCGCGCTCGTTTGTGGTGAACGAGGGACACGGCGGCAACCTCTTCGCCAACATTCTTCCCTGGAGCCTGGACACCGGGGCGATCCTGATCCGCGGCTTCCCCAAGCCGCTCGTCATGGTTACCGGAATCGACTCCACGGTGGGGACGCTCATGTTTACCGGCGCCCACGCTGGGCCGGGACACCCGGGTATTCTGGCCCACAACTTTGCGTTCGACACGTTCACGGTGAACGGGAAGAGCCTCAATGAGGTGGGGATCAACGCCTTGATCGCGAGCGAGTACGGCGTGGCGGTCTCGCTGGTCTCGGGCGACGATGCGGAAATCGCCGAAACGCGTACGATCCTGGGCAACAACTTCGTCGCCATCATCACCAAGTACGCCGTGGGCCGTATGGCGGCGATCACCTTCAGTCCCGCCCGCGTGCGCCGCCAGCTGCACGATTCCGCTGCCGTGGCGGTGCGGCGCGCGATGCGCGGCGACTTCAAGCCGTTCCGTCTCGACAAGCCCTACCAGGTCGCCTTCGCGCTCCGGCGCAGCTATTCGGACACGGTCGTGGCGGGCGTGGATTCGCTGCACTGGGCCGGGTTGGAGAAAGCGGGCGATCGGTCCTATCGCCTCGTCACCAACGACGCGCGGCAGATTGGCTACCTGCTGGATGCGATCGAGCGCGTGGTGTTGCGATGATCGCCGTCCTCGCCCTGGCGGTGCAACAACCGTCCCAGACCTCGCGCGACACGACGCCGCCGGCCGCCTACTATGGGGTGACCGAGTACGTCCAGGCCCGCACCAAGCTCGAAGCCCTGATGCAGGCGCACGGCTTCACCGTGTACATCGTGGCCGACATGGAGGGGCTGGGCGCCGCGGTGCGCAATGCGACCGAGATGCGACCGGGCGCGCGCGGCGGGCACGATCCAACCCACGAAGCGTTCCGCCACGAGCTGGCACTCGAAGTGAACGCCGCGATCGCGGGTGCGCGTCTGGCGGGAGCGACCCAGTTCGTGGTGAACGAAGGCCACGGCGGCACGCTGTTTCGCAATATCCACCCCGAAGACCTGGACCCCGAGGCGATCCTGATTCGTGGCTACCCGAAGCCAAACGTCATGGAGACGGGGCTCAACCCCAAAGTCGACGCGCTGTTCATCATCGGAGCGCACGCCAATGCCGGAACGCCGGGCATCATCTCCCACAGCTACGCCTTCGACTCGTTTACCGTGAACGGACGCGTGTTGAACGAAGCCGGGATTGCCGCCTTCATCGGCGGCGAAATGGGGGTGCCCATGGCGCTGGCCGCGGGGGATAACGTCCTCACCGCGGAGACGCGGCAGATGCTGGGCGACATCGAAACCGTGACGACCAAGATCGCCCAGAGCCGCAGCGCCGCTGCCGTGTTCCCGCCGGCGGTCGTCCAGCGCCAGATCCGCGCCGCCGCGGCGCGCGCGGTGCGCCGGGTGCGGCAGGGGCAGATCAAGCCGCTCGTGATTGAGCGCCCCTATCAGGTCGCTTTCTGCACGCGGGCCACGTTTCAGGCCTGGGTTCCTCTCGCCACCGCTAACCTCCAAGGTGTCGCGCGCGCCGCCAATGACACGACCGGGCGCTGCTTCACCTACCAGACGGATTCCGCGGAAGCGGTGGGCAATTTGCTCAATGAGATCGAGTGGGTAGTTCTAAAACCGTGAGATGCGATCAGCTATCGGTCGTCAGCCATCGGCTTGAATAGAGGAGAGTCCATGCGCCGTTACCGCACGCTCATCATGTCCATAGCTTGCTTCTGGGCACCCGCCGCTGCCCGAGCCCAGGAAACCGCTGCCGATACGCTGCTCACGGTGAACCATTATCTCGACTGGGAGCAGGTGAGCGATCCGCAGCTCTCTCCGGACGGAGCGCAGATCCTCTACACGCGCACCTGGGTCAACCGGCTCGAGGACAAGTGGGAATCGGCCCTGTGGATCATGAGCGCCGACGGCTCCCGCAATCGGTTCCTGACCAAGGGCTCCAGCGCGCGGTGGGCGCCGGACGGATCGCGCATCGCTTATTTCGCCGACGGGGACCCGAAGGGCACGCAGGTGTTCGTGCGCTGGATGGACGCCGAGGGTGCGACTTCCCAGGTGACCCGGGTCGTGGAAACACCGAGTGATCTGCGCTGGTCTCCCGACGCCAAATGGCTGTCGTTCGCGATGCTGGTGCGAAAGTCGACGCCCTGGACGATCAGCATGCCCACCGCCCCCACCGGGGCCAACTGGACGGCGGCGCCACGGATCGTGGATCGGCTCCACTACCGCCAGGATCGTCGCGGCTACATGGAAGACGGCTACCTCCATTTGTTCATCGTGGCAGCAGATGGCGGGACACCCCGCCAGCTCACGAGCGGTGATTGGAACGTCGGCGCCCGTTTCGACGGTCTGTCGAGCGGCGTGGGATACGATTGGACTCCGGATGCCAAAACGATCGTCGTGGACGGCTTCAAGGATCCGCAAGCAGACCGCAACTATCGGTCATCCCATCTCTATGGAGTCGACCTCGCGAGCGGCGCCGTGCGCCAGTTGACGTCGCGGCCCGGCGTCTGGAACACGCCGGCGATCTCCCCCGACGGTCGCACAGTCGCCTTCATGGGCTACGATTCGGCGAACGTCAGCTATCGGGCCGAGGATGTGATGGTGATCGGGCTCGACGGATCCGGGATGCGCAAGATCTCGGGAGATCTCGATCGTGACCCGGGCACGCTGCGCTGGGCTCCGGACGGGAGCGGCGTCTTCTTCGCGGCCGGCGATCGGGGCACGAGCAACGTGTGGTTTGCCGCGGTGAGTGGCGGCGCGCGCCAGGTGACGACCGGGGTCCACATGCTGTCGCTCACCGCGATCGATCGGAACCTCAACGGGGTCGGCACGCAGTCGGATCCAAGCCATCCATCCGATGTGGCGCGCTTCAATCTGCGGCGGCCCGGGCCCATCACCCGGCTGACGCGGGTGAACGAAGATGTGCTGAGCCGCATCAAACTGGGCTCCGTCGAAGAGGTGTGGTATCCGTCGAGCGGCGGCGCCCGGATCCAGGCTTGGATCGTCAAGCCACCGTCGTTCGATCCCTCCAAGAGGTACCCGCTCCTGCTCGAGATTCACGGCGGCCCGCACGGGATGTACAGCGTCGGGTTCAGCTATCTGTTCCAGAATTTCGCCGCCAACGGCTATGTGGTGCTGTACGTGAACCCGCGCGGCTCGACCGGTTATGGCTCGGCGTTTGGGAACGCGATTTTCCATGCCTATCCGAGCGTGGACTACGACGATCTTATGGCGGGCGTGGATACGGTCGTGGGACGGGGAATCGTGGACACGACGCGGATGTACGTCGCGGGGTGCTCCGGCGGCGGCGTGTTGTCGTCCTGGGTGATCGGGCACACGCAGCGGTTTGCCGCCGCGGCCGTCCGTTGCCCGGTCATCGACTGGCTCAGCTTCGCCGGCCAGACCGACATTCCCTACTTCACGTACAACTTCTTCGACGCCCCCTTCTGGGAAAAGCCGGAACAGTGGCTCAAGCAGTCGTCCTTGATGTACGTCGGCAATGTGACGACGCCCGTGCTGCTCATGACCGGCGAGCTCGATCTGCGGACGCCGATGCCCCAGACCGAAGAGTACTTCTCGGCGCTCAAGTACCGCGGTATCGAGACGGTGATGCTGCGGTTCAATGGGGAGTATCACGGCACCGGCTCCAAGCCAACCAACTTCATGCGTACCCAGCTGTACATGTTGAGTTGGTTCCAGAAGCACGGCGGACCCGTTGCAAACGCGGCGACGACCTCGTCAAACTGACCGGAGGAGGATCCTCGCGTCCACGGCGGTCGCGCCGGTCGGGAAGGCCAACAGGGGATTGATGTCCAGCTCCGCGATCTCCTCCAAGTCCAGGGCCAGGCGGGCCACGCGCAGCACCACGTCGGCCAGGGCCGCAAAGTCGACGGGCGGCGCGCCTCGCACGCCTTCCAGAATCGCGACGCCGCGAATCCCCTTCAGCATGTCGTGGACTTCAAGCGGTCCCAGCGGGGCGATGCGGAATACGACGTCATGCAGGGCTTCGACGTACACGCCCCCCAATCCGAACATCACCAGGGCGCCGAACGTGGGATCACGGCTCACTCCGGCGATCGTTTCCCGGCCGCCCGGCACCATGCGTTGCACGAGGAGTCCTTCAATCTCGGCCTGAGGCGCAGCGCGCGCGACGCCATTCAGCATTTCGACGCACGCCTGCTTGACCTCGACG
>DATFGN010000139.1:0-6332 GCA_035249405.1 Gemmatimonadales bacterium | reverse complement strand
AGCACCACGGTCACGATTCCGGTGGCGGCGACCGGCAGCGGCACGCTGCGCTTTGTGGCCTCGGAGACGCAGGCGGCGGCGCCCATCACCATCGGCGTGGCGTTCATCTAGGGGCGCATGGCCTCACCCGCCATCGTCACGTCGGCGTCCAATATCCTGAGCACGCCTGCGACCAGTTGGGCGGCGGTGCCGCTGCCGGCCAGCCTCGTGGCCGACAACCTGCTGCTCGCCTTCCTCGCCGTCAACGTGCGCGATGCGGCAGCCCTCACCTTCCCGGCGGGGTGGACGACGTTCATTGATTCCACCGCGCTCGCGACGCCCGCCACGAGTCGGGTCGCCGTCGCGTGGAAGAAGGCGACCGGGTCAGAAGGCGCCACGATGACGGTCACGAATGGCTCCACCGCCACGCGGTTCAACGCCATCACGTACCAGGTGTCCGGGGCTGCCGATCCCACGACGCAGGCGCCAGAGTTCGCGACCGTCACCACGGGCAGTAGCACCTCCACGAACGCGGGCGCGGTGGCGCCCACGGGCGGGTCGAAGGACTACCTCTTTTTCGTCGTGGTCGCGAGCGGGTCGGGCACCAGCGCGACGGTCCCCACCAACTATGGTGGGCGGATCTCGACCTCCAACGCCCTCGACATCAGCTTCGCCACGTGTAACCGGCAGGCGACCACGGCGTCCGAAGACCCGGGCGCGTGGGCCATCTCGCCCACCAATCCGTGGCTGACCACGGTGGTGGCCGTGCATCCGCCGGCCGCTGCCGGGGCCGGCCAGCCCTGGGACTACTACGCCCGCCAGATGGGAGCCTAGATGAACGGATTTCTGCGGCAGTCCACGGCGTCGCAAGCGCGCCTCATCGGGCCCTTCCTCGACGATACCGACTTTAAAAGTGCCGAGACCGGGCTCACCATCGCCAACACCGACATCACCGTGCGCGCCAACGGCACCACGCTGTCCACCAAGAACAGCGGCGGCGGCACGCATCAGGTCAACGGCATGTACTCGGTCTCGTGGGACGCCACTGATACCGCGAACGTCGGGGAACTCTTCTACTCCGTCAAGGTCGCGGGGGCGCTCCAGGTCTTCGGCTCCTACGTGGTCGTGGAGGAAGCGGTCTACGACGCCCTCTACGCCGCCAGCGCGCCGGGCTTCGCCACCGTCGCCTCCATCGCGGCGCTCAACAACCTGTCGGCCGCGCAGGTCAACGCCGAGGTGCTGGACGTGCTGAACGTGGACACGTTCGCCGAGCCCGCCCAGGGTGCCCCGGCGGCCACGACGACCATCGTGAATCGCTTGGGATTCCTCTACAAAGCCTGGAGGAATCGGCACACGCAGACGGCGACCGAATATGCGCTCTACAACGACGACGCCACCACCAAGGGCCACGAGGCCGTGGTGTCGAGCGACGGCACCACGACCGAGCGCGGGGAAGTCGGAACCGGAGCCTAACGCGTGGCCCTCGATTCCGACGCGAAGCGGCTGGCCGCCATGGACATCGGGTCGCCCTGGCGCGGGCTCCTGCCCCTGCCGGTGGCCACCATCGACGCGGCCGACCGTCTGCAGTTCCTGTTTCTGGCCCGCGAGCCGCTGGCGGACGAGCCGCCCGAGCCGCCCTCCGGCGTCGGCAGCCCCTTCGCCATGTACTACACCGGGCGGGGGCGCTAGATGCCCGACATCGCCATCGCGGCGAAGCGGTACGACAACGGCAACGGGGCGGCCACGTTCACCGGGTGTATTCCGCTGAAGCGCGGGCAGTTGTTCGAAACGAACACGGGCGTGGGCTCTGGGACGCCGCTGGTGGCTGGGGCCTCGCTGCGCGGCAACATCTCCCTGTGGAACGCGGCGGGCACGGTGGAGCAGCGCTGCCTTATCACCGCGCTCTATCCGCAGCATTCCGACGGCTCGATCAAGGTGGTGATGGTGAGCACCGTCCAGACGCTCGCCAGTGGCGTCCAGTTGGATCTGATCCTGCGCCTCGGCACCTCGCCAGCGACCGCGGTGCAGCCGACCGCGCATCCGACGATCAACGCGGCATGGATGAAGTTTCCGCTCCTGATCGGGTGCACGGACTCCACGCACATGTGCCAAGCACGTGTGGCGTTCGGGCCGCTCGTCCCGGTCAATGACCCGCGGCTGCCGGTGAACTGGCAAGCGATGTTGACCACCGAACTGGAGAATGGCTACACCGAGGGCACTGGCGACCTCAACCTCGCCGGCTTCCCGACCCTCAAGCTTCATCTCCAGCGTCTCGCGGCGTTGGGCGACATGGGCACGAAACTCTGCCTGGTGACCGCCGGGTCGAATGTCGTGACGATTCTCGACAGCGGCTGGCCCACACCGACCTCGGCACCGACGGATCAGTTGACGGTCGGCATGCAGGTGACCAACACGCTGACGCCCTTTAACACCACCATTCAGTCGATTCAGCCACCCAATCAGGTCACGCTCAACGCCGCGGCTCCTGCGGGGTTTGCGACCCGGCCCGTTGACGTGACGTTCGGGCCGCGCCTGCAATATCGCGACGCCAACTATAACCTGCTGGCGGTCTTTTTCTACCGCTACCTCACCGCCGCGAGCGGCCACCTCGACAAGCTCCGCACTGCGCTCCTCGCATCGGTCACCCGCGGCATTGACGTGCTCGGATGGATCGGCAAAGGCACCCCGACGACCATCGAAACCGCCATCGGGGTGGCCAATTTCGGCACCGGGCCCACCGTGCGCTACAAGAGCAGCTACACCGACGGGCAGGGCGTGGTGCATCCGGCGAATGAAAACTTCGTCTTCGATGAGTACGGCCAGCCGTGGAACGGGAGCCCCCAGGGCTCCCGCGAGGACCTGAGCGGATTCCACCAGGGCGCGTATATGTGCTACGTGCTATCCGGCTGGCAGCAGGCGCTCGGGACCTGCCTCGCCTGGGGCATGCATCAGATGGTATCCAACACGAGCTTTGCCGCGTTCCCTGGCCACCCGTGGCAACCAGACTCGGTCCTTCTTCCTGCCCAACTAGGCGGCACGTCCGGCTTTCATTCCCCGAGCCAGCAGGGGTTTTCTGGGGCGCGCCTGTCGTTTCGCCTCCGCCGCGAAGTGGAAGCGTTCCTCTACATGCTATCCATGCCGATGGATCTGATCGGGAGCGGGTTTGCTGACGGTACGGGCCACTGCGCTCCCTCGCCGCGCGTCGCCGCCAACAAGACGAAGTGGCTCGATTACTTCCAGCGCAAGTATTACGACAGCGTCGAGCTCTGGTCGAACGAATTCGGCCCCGGCGCCCCCCTCACGAACTACCTCGACAGCAAGTGGGGCTTTTCGATCTGGTATGGCGACTCGCCCAATCATGGTGAAACGGCACTCTTCCAGCTCCAGATGGCCTTCAACGTGCTCGCGATGGTCTACATGAACATCAAGGAAGACGCGCGCTTCCTGACCGAGATGGGCGAGTTGGCCGTGTGGATTGCCGAGCAGGAGACGAAGCGGCTGCCGACCCCGTCGCCCTTGATGAACCCGAACGCGGTGGCTCGGGCGGACAATCCGCCGATCTGGTTCCTGCCATATGGTGCGACCGATCCCGCGTTGCTGGAGAACCCAGAGCCCGCCAATAACTTCTATGGTGTCAACACGTACACGACCGGCATCCTGCTCGCGTTCCTCATTTGGGCCTACCGCGTGACCGGCAACACCAAGCTCCTCCAGATGGCCGACGCGCACTGCACGATCTATGCGTGGACCGGAAACCCCCAGAGCACCGCTAACAACGGGGCCGCCTACGAGTGGTCCGTCAAGGGTTGTGGCGAGAAGTTCCACATGGCCTTCTACGCCGCCGCGTGGCGGGCGGGCGAAACCTGGGGGACGGTCTCAGAATTTACCGCGCCCGGCGAGCCCATCGTCGCGGCGGTTGGCCAAGGCATCGAAGATGACGTGACGCCCGTTCTCACCGTTCAAGGAGGGCACATCGTGGCCGATTTCACGTTCAACGTCGCCAAGAGCCGCGTGCGGTTCTATCACGACAGCGTCAAGGATGGCTCGCCCTCCACGGCGCGCCTCATCTGGGTCGCCCTGAATATCACGGGCCTCGAAGCCGACGCCGCGCTGAAGGATCACAACACGCTGGCCGCCCTCCTCGCGGGGTCGTCCAACGAGGTGACCAATACGGGCTACGCGCGCATCGTCGTGGCTGCCGCATCGCTGACCACCTCGGCGGAAAACGATACCGACGATTGGATCGACCTGGATATCGCGGATCCGTCGTGGGCCGCGGTGAATGCGGGGGACAACTGGGGCAAGCTCGTGCTGTGCTACGCCCCCGACAGCACCGGCGCCGACTCGACGTTCGTGCCGATGAAGGCCTATGACTTTTCTGTCACTCCGAACGGCAGCGCGGTCTCGGCCACGATCCCGAGCACGGGCTACCACCGGACGCGAGACGCCGCCTAGCTAGGAGCCCATGGCGTCACCCGTTATCGTCAACACGATCATCACCAACCAGGCCGCGTCGGTCACGAGCCTCGTCGTCAATCTGCCCTCCAGCCTCACGGCGGGGCGCACGCTGCTTGCGCTCGTGCGCATTGCGACCAAAGACGCCTCGACGCCGACGTGGCCCGCCGGGTGGACCACATTGCTCGATACGGTGGTGGATGGCGGCACCCTGCGCACGGTGTGGGCATGGAAGAAGTGCGCGGGCACCGAAGGGGCCACGGCCACCCTGACGCAGGCCACGTCCACCCGGTTCTGCGCGATTGCGTGGCAGATCAGCGGCGCCGCCGATCCCGCCATCATCCCGCCCGAAATCTCGACCGTGGCCACGGGCACGAGCACCTCGACGAATGCCACCGCCGTGACCCCGACCGGGGGCTCCAAGGACTATCTGTTCATCCTGGCCGCAACAGGGGCAACCAGCACGACCCTGCCGAGCGGCTACAGCACGCGCATCCGGGCCACCGAGGGCACGGTCGATCTCAATAGCTGCTCCAAGGCCGCTACGGCGGCCTCGGAAGACCCGGCCGCCTGGGCGATCTCGCCCTCGTTCACGTGGATTACCGCGGTCGTGGCCCTGCATCCTGAAGTCACGGTGCTGGTCAAGGCGCTGGTCGGCCCGAATCCCGAGGAAGACGTGACCCCGGCGCTCCTGGTGGGCCAGAACCAGAACCTCGGGCAGGCCATAGAGGAAGACCTGACCGTCCTCCCGCTGACGTTCGCCACCGACCTCGGCGTGCATTCACTCCTCGAGACCTTCACTGTGGGCAACAGCCCGCTCGCGACGGCTGATTTCCTATGGCAGCGCTTGGGCGGCGGCACGCGCTGGCAGGTCGTGAGCAATCAGGCGGCGTTCGTCGGGAGCGCGTTCGGGTCCGAAGTGGCCATGTGCCTCACGCCGTGCGACGGGCAGACCTATCGGGTCAGCACCACGCTGGCCGGCTGGCAACGGGGGGCGGCCAATGACGTGAGCCTGGGCCTCATCGCTCGGAAGAACGCCGATCCGGCGAGCCTCACCTACTACACCGCGTTTGTCACCAAGACGGCGACGACGGACTCGATTCAGTTGGCTCGGTCGCTGGCCGGCACCGTCACGCAGATTGATTTGCAGAATGGCGTAATCGCCACCGAGGGGCAGACGCTCGAGCTGCAAGTCACCGAGGAATTCGACGTCAACCACGTGCCGGTGACCCACATCCTCGTGAAGCTGGGCGGCATCACGTACATCAATGTCATCGACCCAGCCATCCTGAAGGGCCGCTATTTCGGCATCCTCGGCTACCTGCAGGGTCCGCTGGTCCCCGAGCCGGTGCTGCGACTCGATGCCGTGCGGATGCAGGTTCCCACCACAACCCGGCGGCGACGCGGCCTCGTCGGGCTCTCAGCCCTGACAGGAGTGCGCTAGATGGCGAACAAGTACGCGGGCGGGATTAAGGCTGGGAGCACGAGCACGGAGTACAACGTGCTGCTCCTGTCAGAGACCGATGGCTCGGCCCTGACGGGGAAGGTCGCCGCC
Source organism: Gemmatimonadales bacterium (assembly GCA_035249405.1). Classification (GTDB taxonomy): domain Bacteria; phylum Gemmatimonadota; class Gemmatimonadetes; order Gemmatimonadales; family GWC2-71-9; genus DASTHG01. Next base: position 343 of record DATFGN010000139.1, on the reverse strand, counting down.
GACATGACGGCGACCTACCGCCGCCAGGGCGCGACGCGGCAAACGATCACGCTCTCGGATCTGGCCGCCATTGACTCCGCGTATGCGTCGGGTGGTGTGAAGGAGGATACGGGCGGGCTGTATCGGCTCGATCTGCCCAACGCCATGGTGGCCACCGGGGCTGATTTCGTCATGCTGGCGATCAGCGTCTCCGGGTCTGACGTGTTCCACGAGCGCATCCCGCTGGAGACGGTGGGCGCGGCCGAGGTCAAGGTCGATACGGCGGCGCTGATCACCGCCGTGGGCCTCCTGCCGACGGCGGCGGCGGTGGCCACGGCGGTCTGGGCGGCGGGTACCCGCACGC
>DATFGN010000138.1:0-3206 GCA_035249405.1 Gemmatimonadales bacterium | reverse complement strand
CCAGGACCGCGGCAATCCCGAGCGCCACCGTCACCCATGGCCCGCCCTGCGCGAGCGGACCGAACACGGCGACCGGCACCGCCCCCTTGGCGATGTCGACCAACGCCACAGGAATCGCCCATCCCCATCCGAGGACACGGTAGACGTTGGTCGCCCCGAGGTTCTTGCTGCCGTGCTCGCGCAAATCGATGCCCCGCGCCAGCCGTCCCGCGAGATACGCGGTGGGCGTTGCTCCCAGGGCGTACGCGGCAAGCAGCCAGAGCGCGATCCTCACCGGCGATCCTGACGCTTGCGCCGGAAGCGCACGTTCACCGGGGCTCCCGTGAACGCCCATGCCTCGCGAAACCCGTTCACCAAATAGCGGGAATAGGATTCCGGAATCGCATCCGGCCGGTTGGCGATGATGGCGAACCGCGGCGGCGCTGTCCCGATTTGCGACGCGTAAAAGAGCCGCACCGATTCACCAACCGGTTGCGGCGGCTGCTGGCGCTGCACCAGCGCCTCGAGCACGCGATTCACTTCCGCCGTCGGCACGCGCTTCTCGCGCTCCCGCGCGACGGTCAGAATCAGGTCGAACAGCTTTGTGACCCGCTGACCGGTCTTGGCCGACACATACAGGAACGGGATGAAGTTCAGAAACGGCGCGCGCTCGGCCAGCTCGTTTTGTCCACGAATGGCCGTGTTGGGTTCCTTCTCCTCGATCAGGTCCCACTTGTTCACCGCGATGATGACCCCGGCGCCACGTTCCCAGGCGTCCCCAATGATTTTGAGGTCCTGTGTGTGCAGACCGTCCTTCGCATCCACCACGAGCACGCAGACGTCGGCGCGCTCGATGGCCCGGGCGGTGCGCAGGGTTGCGTAGAACTCGATATCGTCGTCCACCTTGGCCCGCTTGCGCAGACCGGCGGTGTCGATGAACACGAGGCGTGTGTCGCCGTGCTCGATGGCGGTATCGATGGCATCCCGCGTCGTTCCAGGCTCGTCGGCCACCACCATCCGGTCGCTTCCCAGCAGGCGGTTCAAGAGGCTCGATTTGCCGACATTGGGGCGCCCGACGATGGCAACGTGGATCGCCGCGGCGTCCTGGTCGTCCGCTCCGGAAGGCAACAGCTCGACCAGGCGATCGAGCAGGTCCCCCGTGTTCTTCCCAATGGCCGCCGATACCGGAAACGGGTCGCCGAGGCCGAGCTCGTAGAAGGCGAGGTGGCGCTGATCGTCGGGCAGCTGATCGGCCTTGTTCGCGACCACGAGCACCGCTCGCCCGGCGGCCCGGAGCATCTGGGCGATTTCCCGCTCCGCCGGATGAACGCCGGCATCGACGTCGACGAGGAACAACACCACATCGCTCTCGGCCAGGGCCGCTTCCACCTGGGCGCGGATGGCGCGACTCAACTGATCTGAGGCGCCGAGGACCAAGCCTCCGGTGTCTACCAGCCAGAACGTGCGCCCGTTCCATTCCGCCGTGGCGAAGTTGCGATCCCTCGTCACGCCGGGACGCGCGTCCACGATTGCTTCGCGGCGGCCGATGAGCCGGTTGAACAGCGTCGACTTGCCCACGTTGGGCCGCCCGATGAGAGCGACGGTCGGGGCGCGGCTCACCGCCCCCCCGAGGTGGAGGCATCCAACCGCGCGGCCCGGTGCCCGGACAAGACATCCGCGAAATCGTGCGAGAAACGCACCTCCATCGGCAGGCGAGCCGCGAGCTCGTGCGCCTCGAGGTCATCGATGAAGCGCAAATCGTCATTCACGGCTTCCGCGGGGAGCAGCGCGAGATCGAAGCCCCGCCGGGTGCCGAGCGCTCGCTGAATCGCCTCACCGGGCAGCAACCCGGCCGTTGTGACCGCCGGTCCGAACAGGGAATTCTCGATCGTCACGATCTCGAAGGATGCCCCCGTCATCGTCGCGAGCTCGCTCGTGACTTGCGGCATCAGGGGGGCCATGGCCGTACCGGTCGCGACGACGATCCGCTTGCCGCGCCACTCGCCGTACTCCCCGTGCGCCGCAGCGATGCGGGTCTGCAGATAGCGCACGGCTCCAACGCCGTTCTCCCGTTGATCGAAATCCCCGTACCAGGCAGCGGCCGGGAGCGGAACCTTGGCCTGCAGGTACAGATCGTCGGCCCCAAAGCACCACGGATAGCCGCGATCCGCCACGGCCCGCGTCGCCCATTGGTCGACCAACGCGAGCGCGGCCCGACATTCGTCCGCCCGCGGCGAGCGCACCAGACGATGCTTGCTGTATTCCGTCAGGGCGACCGGGACGACGGACACCGACAGCACCGTGGCCCCCAGATCGTACAGGTCGCGCAGGCTGCGCTGCAGCTGCTCGCCGTCGTTCACGCCCGGGACGATCACGATCTGGCAGTGAAACCGGATTCCCTGCTCGCCGAACCGGCCCAGCTGCGGCACGATTTCCGGGGCCTCCGGATTGCGCAGCAGCCAGCGTCGCACCACGGGGTCCGTGGCGTGCACTGAGACGTACAGCGGGGAGAGGCGATACTCCACGATGCGGGCTTCGTCCCAGGACTTGAGATTGGTCAACGTGGCGAAGTTTCCGTAGCGGAACGACAGCCGATAATCATCGTCCCGGATGTAGAGCGCCTGGCGCAGCCCGGTGGGGTTGCCGTCGACGAAGCAAAAGTCGCAGTGGTTGGCACAGCGGCGGATCCGGGGCGGCTCCAGCACGACGCCGAGCGGCATCCCTTCAGGACGCTCGATGTCGTACTCGACATCCTCGCCGCCGGGGAGCCGCGCATGGAGCACGAATGCGTCGTCCGCCGTGAGAAACTCCCAGTCGAGGAAGTCCTCCAGCGGCCGCCCATTCACGCTCAGGAGCTCCTCGCCCGGCTGGAGCCCCAGCTCAGCGCCGATAGAGTTCGGCGCCACCTCTTGCACGCGCAGCACAGCGGTTGCCCGGTAGTTAAAGCGGTTTCTCACGCCAAGCGTCGCAAACCCAACGCCGGCAGAAGCTTGGACAACCGCTAATATCACCTAGGAGGGGCGATAACGCCAGCCGACGATCCCTGCCCCGCTGCCTTTCACCTCGAACTGCTGCGTCCCACCGGCTGCGAGCCCGGGGATTTGCACGACCTGCGACGCTCGCACCTCCCCCTTGGCATCGAGCAGCTCGACCGTGATGGCGAGCGGTTTCGCACTCGCGTTTCCCAGGTTCGATGCCACACCGGTCACCGTCGCGCCGCTCGAGTC
>DATFGN010000137.1:0-9724 GCA_035249405.1 Gemmatimonadales bacterium | reverse complement strand
CAGCTCGTGCGGGTAGCGGTCGGCGAGCCCGGTGTCGAGTCCGACTTCCTCCAACAACGCAGCCACCCGGCCGCTGCGCTCCGGCTTGGGCACCAGCTGATGGATGAGCAGCGGTTCGGCCAGCGTTTGCCGCACGGTCATGCGTGGATTGAGCGAGCTGTAGGGATCCTGAAACACGATCTGCATGCGCCGTCGCAGCCGCCGTAGCGGTGTGGGTGGGAGCGTGAACACGTCATCGTCACCGAGACGGAACGTTCCGGACGTGGGCTCGGTGAGCCGGAGCAGGGTGCGCGCGACCGTGGTCTTGCCCGAGCCTGACTCCCCGACGAGACCCAGTGTCTTCGCGGTGGGGATCTCGAACGTCACTCCGTCCACTGCCCGCACGGTCCCGCGTGGCTTCCCCAACCCCAGCCAGGAGCGGGGCCCCGGATAGTGCTTCACCAGGTTCTCGACGCGCACGAGCGGCGCGGTCACGAAGCCACCTTCGCCACCCGGCGCGCCGGCTCGGTCACGAGCCAGCAGCGCGCCTGCTGGCCCGCTTGCCCGGTCTCGAGCAGGGGCGGCTCGTCGGCCCGGCACTTGTCCCACGCGTACGGGCACCGGGGATGGAAGCGGCAACCCGTGGGCCAGGCGATCGCGGCCGGGACGGCACCCGGGATGCTGTGCAACCGCTCGCGTGGGCGGTCGAGGCGTGGAATCGACGCCATCAGCCCTTCCGTGTAGGGATGCCCCGGGTGAGCGAACAGCGCCCGTGTCGGGGCGGTCTCCACGACTTGTCCCGCGTACATCACGACCACGCGATCGGCGCTGCCCGCCACGACTCCCAGGTCGTGCGTGATCAACAGCACGGCCATGCCCAGCTGTTGCTGCAGCCGGCCCAGCAGCTCGAGGATCTGCGCCTGGATCGTGACGTCGAGGGCGGTGGTCGGCTCGTCGGCGATGAGGATCTGCGGATGGCAGATCAACGCCATCGCGATCATCACGCGCTGGCGCATGCCGCCCGACAGCTGGTGCGGATAGTGATCCACCCGGGTTTCGGGATCGGGAATGCCCACCTGTCGCAGCATCTCGATGGCGCGCGCCCGCCCGGCGCCGCGCGTCAACCGCTGGTGCACGATCGCCGCCTCCGCTACCTGGTCGCCGATGGTGAGCACCGGGTTCAACGAAGTCATCGGTTCCTGGAAGATCATCGCGATGCGGTTGCCGCGGATCGCGCGCAGCTCCTTGGGGGCGAGCGCGAGCAGGTTGCGCCCCTCGAACTCGATGACGCTTCCCGGCCGGATATGCCCGGGGGGCTCGGGGATGAGTCGCAGGATGGACAACGACGTGACCGTCTTGCCGCACCCGGATTCCCCGACCAGGCCAAGCGTCTCGCCGGGGTGGAGGTCGAAGGAGACGCCGTCGACGGCCCGGGCAGTCCCGCCGCCCTGGTCGGTCACGAAGTAGGTCCGGAGATCGCGGACGCGAAGCAGAGGATCCGGCATCGCGGGCCAAAGATAACCCGGCGCCGAGCAGCGCCAGGTGGTGACAACGGGAGTGTGGGAGCGGGTGCGGGCTAGGCCGCGGACGCGATCTGCTTCGTGCCGATGGTGCGCACGAAGGCGAGGTAGACTTCCGGCCGCCACCAGTGCCGGCAGTTGCTCAACTCGGTCATCGCCTGGTTGTGCGTCATGGCGGGCCGATAGCTGCGGGTCGTGGTCAGCGCGTCGTACACGTCCACGATGCCGATGATCTGAGCGGAGACCGGAATCTCCTCGCCGCGCAGCCGGTCGGGATACCCGGTGCCGTCCTGTTTCTCGTGGTGCCAGCGAATGATCGGCCGGATGTCCCAGGGAAATTCGATGGCCGCGAGCAGCTCGATGCCCCAGATCGGGTGCATCCTGATCACGTCGAACTCTTCGGGCGTGAGGCGCCCGGGTTTGTTGAGAATCTCGTGCGGGACCCGGATCTTGCCGACGTCGTGCAGGTAGGCCCCGACCCGGATGGCCGTGCGCGCGTGCTCGTCGAATCCGAGCTCGGCCGCCAGCTGCACCGCATAGCTCGCCACGCGCTCGCAGTGACCGAACGTGTAGCTGTCGGACGATTCGATCGATTGCCCCCAGTCCCGCACCAGGGCGAGGTAGGTCTCCTCGAGACGCGCCATCCGGCCCGTGACGTCACCCAGCTCGACCTGCGCATCGATACGGCGGAACAGCCCGTGCGCGGTGTTGAGCAGGACCAACGCTTCCTGATTGCGCCCCATCACCTGATACAGGAGCGCCAGCTCGCGGGAGGCTTCCGCTTCACTCAAGACGGAATTGGTCCGGGTGGAGAGGTCGATCGCCGCCTTGAGGCGCGCCTCCGCGAGGGCGGAACGACCGGTCTCGCGGTACACCGTCCCGATCACGCGATAGGCGTCGGCCTTGTCGAGGAGCGTGCCCAGCTGATCGAACATGGCGAGCGCGGACTCCGCGCCGCCCATGGCCTGCTCGAACCGCTGCCGGGCCACGTGCACTTCGGCGTGGTTCAACAGGCAGAGTCCCTGAAGGCGTAGGTCGCCCGTCGCGCGGGCGATGGCGAGGCTTTGCTCGAAGTATCGATCGGCGTCGTCCCAGCGGCCGCGGTCGGCGCTGATCATGCCGAGGTTGTGAAACGCGATGGCGCAGCCGGGCTCGTTGCCCGAAGCCTGGTAGGCGTGCAGTGAGCGCTGGTAATGCACCAGCGCCGCCTCGAGATCCCCTCGCACATTGGCGACGATGCCGAGGTTCTGTTCGAGTCGTGCCGAGAGCTCCGGGCTGCGGCCGCCAAGCGCCAGCGCGCGCTGAAAGGTCAGCGCCGCGGCCTGAAGATCGCCGCCCTCGAGATCGAATCCCCCGAGGACGTTCAGCGCCTCGCCGGCGAGGACATCATCACCGGCACGGCTGGCGACGTCGAAGCTGCGCTGCGCTGCGTCGCGGGCGGCCTCCGGCTCGCTGCGATGGTGGTGCAAGACGGCGACGCGCCGCAATGCCTCGGACTGCACCGCCCACTCCGAATGCCGCTCGGCCTCCGCGATGGCCGCCGTGTAGTACTCCATCGCCTCCGTGACACACCCCGACCGCTCGTAGGTGCGGGCCTGATGGAGCAGGTCCGCCGGACGAATCGACGACGTGGCCGGGGCGAGACGCACCAGACCTACCAGGCCACCGCGTAGCGGGAGAAGTGCTCGAGCCGCCCGGTGACACTCTTCTTCAGAATGTTGTCGATCGAGAGCAGGTACGACAGGATGTTGAGGCCCTCGGTCGTGTACGCGATCCGCTTGGGCAGCAGGCGCCCGAGCAGGTTGCAGTTCGCATAGCTCATCGTCAGGGATGCCCCAACGCGAGTGAACTGCAGCCCTTCTGGATAGAGCCGCACCGAGTTGACGTAGTCCGAAGGCGCCTCGGCCCGAATCGTCACGGACTGGGTCAGCGCACCCGCGGGAATGACGAGCACGTGCGGCCCGACCTGGATGCTGCCTCCCGCCGTGCCGATCACTTTCGACGCGGACGCATACGGAAGTGGAGTGCACCGCAGCAGTCCGACACCGCTGAGCAAGTCCCCCACGAGCAGCGGGGTTGGTTCTGCGGCCGGCGCTGTAGCCGTGGGCAGGTTGTCGCCGCAGCTTGCGGCGGCAAGCGCAATCAGCCCGGCGACGAGCACGGCGGAGAAGAAGCGGTGCAACCTCATACCAGGACTCCTGTTAGAACGGGTCCGCCTCACCGCACGGGGCGGAGGCGTTCATGGGTGCGCGGGAGGGTATGGCAATCCGGGTGCCAGCGGATGCTCCGCTGTTGGTGACGCGCGACACCAGCGTCGTGTGAAGCCCGTGTCGGGTGGTGTACCGCCGCACGGAGGCGGGGAAGTGCTGCGGATCGTCGGCGACAACGGGTGTGGCGAACCGGCCCCAATGTGGGACGGTGAGCGTGCTGTCAATCTCCGGCGCGGACCAGCGCCTCGGAGCGAGGATCCAGTGCATCCCGCAGTGCGTCCCCGATCGCGTTCAGGGCCATTACCGTGAGGGCGATCGCCAGACCGGGGAATAGCGAGGTCCACGGAGCGGTGATGATCTGGTCCCGGCCGTCGGCGATCATGTTTCCCCAGCTGGGTTGGGGTGGCGCGACGCCGACGCCCAGGAAGGATAGCCCGGCTTCGAGCAGCATCATGTGGCCGATCCCCAGTGCGGCGGAAATAATCAAGGGAGCGGCCGCGTTGGGCACGATGTGACGGGTGATGATGCGCCACGGCCGCGCGCCGGCGGCGCGGGCGGCGTCGGCAAACGGGCGCTCGCGCAGCGACAGTACTTCACTGCGGACCATGCGACTGGTCGCGAACCATCCCGTCAAGCCGAGCAGCAGAATCAGCGACCCGGTGCCGAGCCGATCCCACAGGGCGATGGCGAGCAGCACGATGAAGATGCGCGGGACCGAAAGCCCCACGTCCACGAGCCGCATCAGGACGGAGTCGATCCAGCCCCGGAAGTATCCCGCGGCGGCCCCCACCAGTCCGCCCAGACTCACCGCGACCGCCATTCCGAGCGTGCCGATGCCCAGGGAGACCTGGGCGCCGAACGCAAGTCGACTCCAGATGTCCCGGCTGTAGAGATCGGTCCCCAGCAGGTGCTGCCAGCTGGGTGGGCGGTTCTGCAGCCCGACGATGTCGAGCTGTTGCGAAGGCCGAAACGGTGCCAGCAGCGGAGCGCAGATCGCCATGGTCCCGAAGAACACGAGCACGGCAAGGCCGGCTGTTGCCGCCGGATGCCGGAAGAACCGGCGCCACGCCTCGCCGCGCGGGCCCGCGCTCCGCGCGGCGCGGCGGCACCAGGCGACGACGATGGTCGTCCAGGCGAGGGCCGTGAAGAGAGCAAGCCAGGACGCGACGGTCACGCGACGAGCCGCACGCGCGGGTCGGCCAGTGCCGTGAGCAGGTCGGCGATCAGGCTTCCCAACACCACGGCGACGCTCGCGAGCATGGTCGCTGCGAGCACGAGCGGATAGTCGCGCGCGGCAATGGCGTCGGTGGCGAGCTTGCCGAGGCCCGGCCAGCCGAACACCGTCTCCACGAGGACCGCGCCGGTGAGCAGGAACGGCAAGGCGAGGCCGAGCATCGCGATGACGGGCAACAGGGCGTCGCGCAGCGCGTGACGCATCACCACCGCGGACTCCGGCAGGCCCTTGGCGCGGGCGGTGCGGACGAAGTCCTGGCTCAGGGTTTCGAGCAGCGCTGCCCGCTGAAACCGCGCTGTCCCCGCGGCGCCGACGATCCCGAGTGTGAGGGCGGGCAGGGCGAGATGGTACAGGCGATCGCCCAGCCTCCCGAACCACGACAGGGAATCGTAGAACACGGGATCGGTCACGCCACCCACGGGAAACCAGTCCAGCCACTGGCCGAACACGAGCAGCAGTACGAGACCCAGCCAGAAAATCGGGAGCGAATAGATGAACAACGTCACTGTCGTCAGAGCGGCGTCCGTGCGGCGCCGTGCCCGCGCGGCCTGGTAGGCGCCCAGGGCGATGCCCAGGACAAAGTCGATCACGAGCGCCGCACCCGCGAGCACGACCGTGTTGGGGATGGCGCTGGCGATCGCGGCCGCGACGGGGCGGTGCTGACTGAACGATTCGCCCAGGTTGCCGCGCGCGAGGGCGGCGAGGTAGCGGACGTACTGCACCGGCAACGGCTGGTCGAGCCCGTACTCGCGCCGCAGGTGCGCCACGGCGGCCGGGTTGATGGCCCGTCCTTCCTCAGGGAGGAACGGCGTGCCTGGGGCCAGATGAATGGCGATGAAGCAGAATGTGACGACCGTGAATACGATGGCGAACGCGGCGGCGAGCCGCCGCAGCAACCAGACCGTCACCTAACGCCCGACGCGATCGCGCTCGTTCAGCCGGTCGGGTGGGATGCGCCAGTTCCGGACCAACGCCAGCCAGGAATCCGCCCGGATTTGGACATCGGTGAATCGCTTGTCGACGGCCGCGACGTTGTCGAGCGCGTAGAGCATGATCCCCGGCGCGTCGCGCTCGAGTGTTTTCAAGGCCGTCACCCAGGCGCTCACGGCGGCACTCTGCGTCGGCGCGGCACTGGCGATGCTCACCTGGCGGTCGAACAGGGCGTTCCTATAGTGGCCGAAGTTCGAGCCGCCGCCGCCGCCCCAGATCGACGGGATCCCCGACGTCGGTGTCGGGTCCGTTTCAAACGATTCCAATGCGGCGTCGAAGGTCCCGGCGGCCAATCGCTCACCCTGGGCGGCGTTGTCCATCTCGTCGATCAACAGCTCGGCTCCCACGGCCCGGAACTGCTCCTGGAGGAGGCGCGCGTACTGCTTGCGCAGCCCACTCGTGGAGGGAACGGTGACGTGGAAACTCAGTTTCCGGCCGGCGCGATCGCGGAACCCATCCCCATCGGAGTCGCGCCAGCCGCGTGCGGTCAGGAGCTGGTTCGCCTGGGCAGTGTCGTAGGGTGGCGGCGTAAGCTCGGGAACCCACAGCCAGGTCCATTTCTGGGGCATCGGTCCCGGCGGGACTTTGGCCCGACCGGCGGTGGCGCTCTGCACCATGCTCGCCCGGTCGGTCGCCAGCACCAGGGCGCGCCGCACATCGGGATCGGCGAACAGCGGATGCTGGTGTAGAGAATCCCCGTTGGCTCGCAGATTGAACCGGAGGAACGTGTACGTCACGCCCGGATAGGGGTACAGCTGCAGGTGCTCGGCGGCCTGCGCGCGCTCGATGTTGGCCGGGCCCACCAGCACCTCGACGGCGTCGGCCTCTCCGGAGACCACCTGGGTCACCGCGAGGTTCATGTCGGTCGCGAAGCGCCAGATCAGGCGTCGCACATGCGGCCGTCCCAGGAAAAAGCTCGAGTCCGCCGCCAGTTCCACGGTTTCATTCGGGACCCATCGGACCAGTCGGTATGGCCCATTGCCGATCGGCGCGTGTCCGAACGCGCCGGTGCTCCAGTCGCGGCGCTGCGTGTCGCGCAGCAGGTGTGCCGGCAAAATCCGCATGTGAAACGTCGCGTCGAAAAACGCCTCGGGGTACTGGTTCCGGAACCGGAAGACGGCGGTGAAGGAATCCGTGGCCGTCACCGAAGCGATGTGACGCAGCGCCGTCAGATCCCCGGCCGCGACGGCGGTATCGGTATAGGACTCGAAGGTGAACTGAACATCGGCTGCGGTTACGGGCGGTCCATCCTGCCAGCGCGCGCGCGGATCGAGGTGAAAGGTCAGCGTCAGTGGATCGTTCCATTCCCACGAGCGCGCCAGCTGCGGCACGAAGCCCGAATCGCCGATCGTCACGCCGCTCGCCGTAAAATCCGCCAGCCGCAGGAAGATCTGGTCGAAGATGTTGCGCTCCGCGGACGTCGTGGACACGGGCGGCAACAGCGTGGTGACACTGCCGGCTACGGACAAGACCAGCGTGCCGCAGTACTCTCCACGGCAACTGCCGCGTCGGGAGCACGCGTCGCTCGCTACGAGGGCCAGCAAGAGGACGGCAAAAACCGTCGGACGGCGAGACCGGGTGATGATCATGCCCAAAGATTCCACTGCGCCTCTAGCGGCGCCAGGTCCAACTCGGGTCAGAGAAGACGGTAGGGGACGGTAGGGGACGGTAGGGGACGGTAGGGGCGAGCCCCAGCCCCCAGGCAGCAATGATGGCCTTGGTCACTGCGTCGAACGTGACTCGTCGGCCCAGGATCTCCGCAAGCGACCCGGAGCCGTTCGCTGATGGCTGATAGCTGATGGCGTTTATGGCGTCCTGCGACCCGTTCAGTAGAATCGAGCCATGTTGCAGGAACGCGGTGCCGCGCCGCACCTGAGCCGAGCCGATCACCTTCTTTCCGGCAACCACGACCTCCCCGCCGACCGGTGCCGAGAAACACGCTCCCGGGCCCAGGGCGACCCGGCCGTTCCGATCGGGCGCCAGGGTGGCCGGGATACCGAGCTGCTGCAAGGCGGACGCCAGCCGCACGTGAATCGACCGATAGCTGTCGCGTAAGGATCCGAACGCGGCGACGGGAGCCGCGACGGCGTAGGTCAACTCGTGGTCGTGCCATACCGCTCGGCCGCCAGTGGGGCGTCGCACTACGTCGAGGCCAAGGCGCTCGATCGCGGCGCGGTCGAAGCGCTCGAGCGCGGGCTCGTTGCGTCCGAAGGAAAGGCATGCCGGCGTGAACCGGTACAGCCGCAGGAACGCGGTGCCGGCGCGGTCGGCTTCGAGGAGCAACGCCTCGTCGACGGCCATGTTCTGGGAGCCCGAACGACCGTCGGGTTCGACGATCAAGTGCCAGTTCATGCCTGTGGGAATATGCACCGGGTTGAAATGATCCGGCGCGCTGGCGTCTCCGCGGTCGATTTCCTAACGTAGCACAGATGCGAGAGCCCGATCTCTCCCTGGTCATCCCTGCGTACAACGAGGAGCGCTTTCTCCCACGGCTGCTCGCGTCGCTGGCCCACGCAAGCACCCAGTACGCCGCCACCGGCGGGAGCGTGGAGTTCATCGTCGCGGATAACCAGTCCACGGATGGCACGGCGCGTGTCGCCGCTGCCGGCGGAGCGAAGGTGGTTCGCGTGGAAGAGCGCCGCATCGCCGCGGCCCGCAACGGCGGCGCTGCCGCCGCGCGGGGCCGGAACCTCGCGTTCCTGGACGCGGACACCGTGCGGGTCCACCCCGAGACCTTCGCCGCAGTGACGGCGGCGCTCGCGGACCCGCGCGTCGTCGGCGGGGCGACCGGGTGCACGCTGGAGCGCTGGTCGGTGGGTCTCGCCATCACCTACGCGATGATGATGCCGCTGATCTGGGTGACGGGGTTCGACACGGGGCTGGTCTTCTGCCGGCGCGAAGACTTCGTGGCGGTCGGCGGCTACCCCAACGATCTGCGGCTCGCTGAGGATCTCGCGTTCCTCTCCCGGCTCTGGAAGCTGGGACGGCGGCGCGGTCAGCGCTTGCGCCGCTTGCGCCATCATAAGGTGGTGGCGTCGACGCGCAAATTTGACGAGCACGGCGACTGGCACTTTTTCGGTCTCATGGCGCGCGGCCCGGCGCTGTTGTTCGGCGCGCGGTTCGACCGCTTTGCCGACCGTTACTGGTACCGGCCCAACCGGTAACGGTCAGACCGTCGCGTACGCCTCGATGGGCGGGCAGACACACACCAGGTTGCGATCCCCGTAGGCCCCATCCACCCGTCCCACTACGGGCCAGATCTTGTGCTCCCGCGTGGCCGACGAGGGGAATCCGGCGCGCTCGCGTGAATAGGGTCGGTCCCACTCGTCGGCCAGCAGATCGGCCAGGGTGTGCGGGGCGTTGGTGAGGAGATTGTTCTCGCGGTCCGCGCGGCCGTCCTCGATTTCGCGAATCTCCTCACGGATCGCGATCATCGCATCGCAGAAGCGATCCAGCTCCTGCTTCGACTCGCTCTCGGTCGGCTCGATCATCAGCGTGCCTGCGACCGGGAACGAGACGGTGGGCGGATGGAACCCGTAATCGATGATGCGTTTTGCGATGTCTTCGACCTCGATCCCGGCCGACTGCTTGAACGGCCGGGTGTCGATGATGCACTCGTGCGCGATCAGCCCGTGCGCGCCGGCATACAGCAGCTCGTAGTGGCCCGCGAGCCGCCGCGCGATGTAGTTCGCACTGAGAATCGCCACCTTGGTCGCGTCGACCAGACCCTCCTGTCCCATCAGCGAGATGTAGGCCCAGGAGATGGGCAGAATGGAGGCGCTGCCCCACGG
>DATFGN010000136.1:0-3923 GCA_035249405.1 Gemmatimonadales bacterium | reverse complement strand
CGAGCTCAAGGCTGGTGAGCTGTTCCATATTCCTGCCGTTCCGCACGACAGCTGGGTGATCGGCAGCGCGCCCTACGTGTCGCTGCACTTTCTCGGCGCCGACCACTACGCCCGCTAGTCGCCGTCCGTCACTCACGCTGGAGGACCGATGCCCCTCGTGCGCATCGCACTACCCAAGCATCTGCCCACTGATTGGGGCAAGGCCGTTGGCGAAATCGTATACCGCACGATGGTCGACGTGCTCGACGTACCCGCCCACGACCACTTTCAAGTCATCACCCGGCACGATCGGGATGGTCTGATCTTCGATCCCGAGTATCTGGACATCCAGCGCAGCGATGGGTTCGTGGCGATCCAGATCACGCTCAATGAAGGCCGCAGCGTCGATAAGAAGAAGGCGTTCTACCGCCAGCTGGCTGACCGGCTGCACGCGGAGGTCGGCATTCGCACCGAGGATGTGTTCATCAATCTGGTGGAAGTGAAGAAGGAAAACTGGTCGTTTGGAAACGGGATCGCCCAGTACGCGACATGATGGTGCAAGTCAACGGCGTCGATCTGTTCACGCGGCGCGTGGGGTCTGGACCCCTCGTCGTGGTGCTGCACGGCGGCCCGGGCGCCCATCATGACTATCTGCTCCCCCAATACGATCGGCTCGCCACGGAACGGGAGTTGTTCTACTACGATCAGCGCGGCGGCGGCCGCTCACCGGTGGCACGCGACGTCCCGGTCGGTTGGCAGGAACAGGTCGCGGACCTCGAGGCGCTCCGCGGCTACCTGAAACTCGAGCGGATGGCCATCTGCGGCTACTCGTGGGGCGGACTGCTCGCGGTGCTCTACTGGTTGCAATACCCGCAGCGCGTGGAGCGGTTGGCGCTGGTATCCCCGGCGTCGAGCACCGCCGCCGGGCGTCTCGACTTCGAGCGGCGCTTCGCCGAGCGCATGAAGGCCCCGGAGATCGTTCAGGCTCGGGAAGAGCTCAAGACGAGCGGACTGCGCGAGCGCGACCCGGCCGCCTATCAGCGTCGGGCGTTCGAGTTGTCGGTCGCGGGATATTTTCGCGACTTCGCCGACGTCAAGAACCTCACCGCTTTTCGCGTGAACGCCCGGACCCAGCAAGCCGTCTGGTCCAGCCTGGGCGAGTACGATCTCCGCCCACAGCTGAAAGCGTTGCCGCACCCTTCTCCCTTCCCGCTTCCCCCTTCCCTCATTCTTCACGGCTCCGCCGATCCCATCCCGATCCAAGGCTCCCAAGAGCTAGCGGAATTACTGAGCGCGAAGTTCATCGAGCTGCCAGTGGGACACTGCCCCCACGTCGAAGCAACCGAGGAGTTCGTGTCGGCATTGGACGGATTTCTGCCAAGGAGTTGAGTAGTACCCTTCCCTCTTCCCCCTTCCCCCGTAGTTCAAGTACGTTCCGCCGCCATGGACCGGCGCGCCGCGCGGCAGGTGTTCGAGCAGATCGCCGCTTCGTTAGCCCTCAAGGGAGACAACCCGTTCCGCATCCGGGCGTTTGAGACGGCCGCCCGGGTCGTGGCCGAATTCCCGGGCGACCTGGACGAAGCGGTGCGGTCGGGCACGCTGGCAGACGTCGAAGGGATCGGCAAAGCCTCGCTCGAGATCGCGCGCGACCTCGTCACCACCGGCCGGTCCAGCTTCCTGGACGACTTGCGCGAGCAGGTTCCGCCCGGATTGCTCGAGATGCTGCGCGTGCCCGGCCTGGGTGTCGCGAAGGTGCGCGTGATCCACGACGAGCTGCACGTCGATACACTCGCGGAGCTCGAAGTGGCGGCCTCCGACGGCAGGCTCGCCGCCTTGCCGCGCTTCGGCCTGAAAACCGCCGAGAAGGTGCGCAAGGGAATCGCCTACCTGCGCCGGTCCCGCGAATTTTCCCTGTTGCACCACGCCCGATCCGAAGCGGAGGCTCTGCGCCGGGCGCTGGCCGGCCAGGAGGGCGTGCTGCGCGTGGAGATCGCCGGCAGCGTGCGCCGCTGCCACGAGATCATCCGCGACGTGGATCTCGTGGTGCTCCATTCCCCCGCCGCGCGCGACGCCCTGGTCGACCGGCTGGGAACGACACCCGGCGTGACGGAATTCGTCTGGAACGAGGAGTTCGTGACGCTGCGCTTCGACTCGGGACTGGTCGCCGACATCGGGCTCACCCCGGAGACCAACTTTGGGCTGTACTGGGTCCGGGCGACGGGATCCGCCGAACACGTCCGCCAGCTCGAGGCGCGCGGTGTCGGCCCGGGACCGTTTCCCGACGAGGCCAGCGTGTACCGCGCCGCGGGACTCTCGTGGATTCCGCCCGAGCTGCGCGAAGGCACCGGGGAAATCGAAGCCGCGGCCGCGGGGACGCTCCCGACGCTGGTCGAGCGCGGCGAGCTCAAGGGCCTGCTCCATTGTCACACCAATTACTCCGACGGCTCCACGACCGTCGCGGAATGGGCCGACGCGTGACGTGAAGCAGGGTACGCGTGGGTCGGCATTACCGATCACTCCGGCTCCGCAGGCTACGCGGGCGGGCTCAAAACCGCCGACGTCCCGCGCCAGCACGCGGAAATCGATGCGGTCAACGCTGCCACCGACGGGTTCCGTGTTCTCAAGGGGGTCGAAGCCGATATTCTGGCTGACGGTACGCTCGATTACGGGCCGGACGTGCTGGACCGGTTCGAATTCGTCATCGGATCGATCCACCAGCGAGCGGGCATGAACGGGGAAGCGATGACGGCGCGCGTCCTGCACGCGATGGACGATCCCCACATGACGATCCTGGGACATCCGACCGGACGTCTGCTGCTCGCGCGCGAGCCGTACGACCTGGATATCGAGCGTGTGCTCGCCAGCGCGGCCGAGCGTGGCATAGCCATCGAGGTGAATGCCGACCCCCACCGGTTGGATCTGGACTGGCGCAAGGTGCGCCGCGCCCGGGAGCTCGGCGTCACCCTGTCGATCGGGGCGGACGCGCATTCGGTGGCCGGCATGGGCAACGTCGCCGTGGGATTGGGCGTTGCACGCAAGGGCTGGTTGGAGGCGAAAGACGTCCTCAACACGAGAGACGCGGGAGGATTCCTCGCCTTCGCCCGCGCTCGACGGGCCCGGTGAAGCGCCGGACCGAGAGCCCCACGGAGCGCCGCGCGCGCGTGCGGACCATCATTCGGCGGCTGCGGCGCGAGTTTCCGGATGCCCAGTGCGCCTTGGACCACACCAACCCGCTCGAGCTGCTCGTCGCCACGATTCTCTCGGCGCAGTGCACCGACGTCCGGGTCAACCTGGTCACCCCGGCGCTGTTCGCGCAGTATCGCTCGGCGGCCGACTATGCCTCGGCCGACCCGCGCGTGTTTGAGAAGGAGATCCAGAGCACGGGGTTCTTTCGCAACAAGACCAAGTCCATCCTCGGCATGGCGCAGGCGCTGCTCGAGCGCCACGGCGGACGCGTGCCGGACACAATGGAGGAGTTAGTGGCGTTGCCCGGCGTCGGCCGAAAGACGGCGAACGTGGTGCTCGGCAACGCGTTCGGCAAGAACGAAGGCGTGGTGGTCGATACGCATGTGCAGCGGCTCAGTGGCCTGCTGAAGTTGACACGCGAGGAGACTCCGGAGAAGATCGAACGGGACTTGATGACGCTCGTCCCCCGGAAGGACTGGACCATCTTCTCCCATCTGCTGATTCTCCACGGCCGGAGAACCTGTATCGCGCGACGACCGAGGTGCGAGGTATGCACGATCAATCGCTGGTGCCCGAGCTCGCGGGTATAGACGCCGCATGACGCTTCCCTCCGTCGACCGCGACGCCCTGGTCGCTACTCGGCGCGATCTCCACGCCAACCCGGAATTGGGTTTTCAGGAAACCCGCACCAGCCGGCTCGTCGCGCAACGGCTCGAGCAGCTCGGCTATCAGGTGCGTGCTCAGGTCGGCAAGACCGG
>DATFGN010000135.1:0-3608 GCA_035249405.1 Gemmatimonadales bacterium | reverse complement strand
CACAATCCCGAGGCGAATCGCACGCATGGCTCAGGCGCAAAAGATCACGCCACGCGCAAAGGACTTCAGCGAGTGGTATAACGACGTCATCATGCAGGCCGAGCTGGCGGATTACTCGCCGGTGCGGGGCTGCATGGTCATTCGTCCCAATGGGTATGGCATCTGGGAGCTGATGCAGCGCGCCCTGGATGACATGATCAAAGCGGCCGGGCATCGCAACGCCTACTTCCCGCTCTTCATTCCCATGAGCTTTCTCGCCAAAGAAGCGGAGCACGTGGAAGGGTTTGCCAAGGAAGTGGCGCTCGTCACGCACACGCGACTCAAGGCGACGGGCAAGACCGGGGCGGCGGCCGTGACTCCGGATCCCGAATCGGCGCTCGAGGAGCCGCTCGTGGTGCGCCCGACCTCAGAGACCATCATCTACGCGATGTTCGCCAAGTGGATCCAGAGTTATCGCGATCTTCCGCTGCTGCTCAATCAGTGGTGCAACGTGGTCCGCTGGGAGCTGCGCACACGCCTGTTCCTACGCACCACGGAGTTCCTGTGGCAGGAGGGGCACACCGCGCACGCGGACGAAGCGGACGCCGAGCGGGAGGCGAGGCTCATTCTCAGTATCTACCGGCGCTTTGCCGAAGAGTGGATGGCCATGCCTGTGGTGACCGGCGTCAAGACGGACAGCGAACGCTTCGCCGGGGCTCTGCGCACGTACGCGATCGAGGCGCTGATGCAGGATCGCAAGGCGCTTCAGGCGGGAACCTCGCACAACCTTGGGCAGAACTTTGCCAAGGCGTTCGACGTGAAGTACCAGACCGCGGCCGGCGGGCTCGAGTACGTGTGGAACACGTCGTGGGGTGTGACCACGCGCCTGATCGGCGGTCTGATCATGACCCACTCCGACGACAACGGCTTGATCTGCCCGCCCCGCCTGGCCCCGATCCAGGTGGTGATCGTCCCGATCTGGAAGACGGACGAGGAGCGGGCACAGGTGGTCGGTGTGGGGGAGCAGATCGCCGCCGAGCTGGGGGCGGCGGGCGTACGGGTAACCCTCGATGCGCGCGAGACCATGAAGCCGGGCGCGAAGTACTTCGAATGGGAAGCGCGCGGCGTGCCGTTGCGACTGGAGATTGGCCCGCGCGACGTCGCGGCCAATCAGGTGATGACCGCGCGGCGCGTCGGGGGCAAGACGCCGGCGCCGCTCGCCGGGCTGACCGGAGCCGTGCCGGCGGCCTTGGAAGAGATCCAGGCTGGCCTGTTGACGGCCGCTCGCGAGCGGCGTGAAGCCGCTTCGATCCGCGGCGTTACCAAGGATCAGTTCATCGCCTTCATGAACGACCAGGGCGGATTCGCCTATGGCGGCTTCTGCGGCGGTGGGGAGTGCGAAGCGGCGATCAAGAAGGCGACGGCGGCGACGGTGCGCGTGTTGCCTGATCCGGAGTTTTGCTCGTCGCCGGCTCCGACGACCTGCATGTGGTGCGGGAAGCCAAGCGTCGCCGAGGCCGTGTGGGCGCAAGCGTACTAGGGTTTGACCCGGCGCTCCTGACCGCCATCGCCGGGCGCGTCGGCACGCCGACCTATTTGTACGGCGCGAACCTGATTCGGGCGCAGTACCACGCGCTGGATGACGCCCTGAAGGGGATCACCCACCGGATCTGCTACTCCGTGAAGGCCAACGGCAATCTGGCCGTGCTGCGGGTGCTGCAGCGCGTCGGGGCCGGGGCGGACATCGTGTCGCAGGGCGAGCTGCGACGCGTGCTGGTGGCGGGCTTCTCGCCCGACGCCATCGTCTTCTCCGGAGTAGGGAAGACCGACCGGGAAATCGAAGCGGCGATCGGCGCGGAGATCGGGTTCCTCAACGTCGAGTCGACCAGCGAATTGGATGTCGTGAGCGCCGTCGCCCGGCGCCTGGGGAAACGGGCGAACCTCGGCATTCGCGTCAATCCCGACGTGGCCACACAGACGCATCCCTATACGAAGACCGGCGATCGCACCGCCAAGTTCGGCGTGCCCTTCGACGACGTCGTGAACCTGGCGCGGCGCATCGCCGCCGAGCCGGCGCTGCGACTGCGGGGGCTCGCCATGCACGTCGGCTCACAGCTGACCGATGTGGGTCCCTACCATCGCGGCACGGTGAAACTGTTGGAGCTGGTGGCGGCGATCCGCGCGTCGGGCGTTGCCACGCTGGAGGCGCTCGATGTCGGCGGCGGCCTCGGCGTGCGCTACCACGAGGAACCGGCGCCCACACCGGCCGCGTTCGCGGCGGCGGTCGCCCCGCCGATTCGGGCGGCCGGGCTGAAACTGCTGTGCGAGCCCGGGCGCTTCCTCGTGGCCAATGCCGGGCTGCTCCTGACCCGTGTGCTGTACCGCAAGCGGGCGGGGGGGAAAGAGTTCGTGATCGTCGATGCCGGTATGTCGGACTTTGTCCGGCCCAGCCATTACAATGCCCATCACGATATCGTCCCGGTTGTGGCGGACGGCCGGCCGACGCGGCTGGTCAATGTCGTCGGCCCGATTTGCGAGTCGGGCGACTTTCTGGCTCTGGACCGCAAACTGCCGCTCCCCGAGCCCGGCGAGCTCCTGGCGGTGTTGGGGACGGGCGCATATGGGTTCGTCATGAGCTCGACCTATAACCAGCGGCCGCGCCCCCCCGAGATCATGGTCGAGGGGGACAAGTATTTCGTCGCGCGCTCCCGGGAGACCCAGGACGATTTACTGCGGGGCGAAGTGACCGAACCGAAAGCGTGGCTCAGCGCGTGAACCGGATTCTGATCCTCGATTACGGGTCGCAATTCACCCAGCTCATCGCGCGGCGAATCCGCGAGGCCCACGTGTACTGCGAGATTCACCCGGCCGCCCGGGGTCTCGATCCGGGTTTCGTTCGTCAGTTTGCTCCCAAGGGCATCATCCTCTCCGGCGGCCCGAGCTCGGTGTTCGACCCGGGCGCTCCCAGCGCCGATCCGGGAATCTTGGATCTCGGGATGCCGGTCTTGGGCATCTGCTATGGCATGCAACTCCTCGCCCACCTCGTGGGCGGCAAGGTTACGCCATCGTCCGAGCACGAGTATGGCCGGGCGGAGGTGACGGTGCGGGAGCCGAGCGGCCTGTTCGCCGGGTTTGCCGAGGGGAGCGATCTCACCGTATGGGCGAGTCACGGGGACCGCGTCGACACGCCCCCCCCGGGATTCCGGACTACCGCCACCTCGGCCAATGCGCCGGTGGCCGGGTTCCGGCACGAGAGCCGTCCGATCTACGGCGTGCTGTTTCACCCGGAGGTCGTGCACACGCCCCGCGGTGGAGAGATCCTCGGCAACTTCCTGTTCGGGATCTGTGGTTGTGAACCTGACTGGACGCCGGGTCATTTCATCGAGCAGACCGTGGACAGGGTGCGCGCGCAGGTCGGCTCCGGGCGGCGGGCGATCTGCGGCTTATCCGGCGGCGTCGACTCCTCCGTCGCCGCCGCGCTCGTGCACCGGGCCATCGGCGACCGGTTGACCTGCATCTTCGTCGATCACGGGTTGCTGCGCCTGCGCGAGCGCGAACAGGTCGAGCGGACTTTCCACCAGCACCTGGGGATCGACCTCCGCGTGGTCGACGCGTCGGCCCGGTTCCTG
>DATFGN010000134.1:0-10347 GCA_035249405.1 Gemmatimonadales bacterium | reverse complement strand
TCATCCTTGTCCCCGGCCCCCGTATCGACCAGGACGAGCCCGTCGTCGTGCTCAACCAGGAGGCAGCGCATCACCATAGGGATGCGGTTCCGCGCGTCGGGCGTGATGCGACGTTCCCACAGAGGCTTCGGCACGACACCGAACATTGCGCCGCCGTCGAGTCGCAGCGCGCCCGCTTCGAGCAAATGGCAGCGCCAGCGGCCGACGGAAAACGACGTGATGAGATTCAGAGATCGTCGCGCCGCAGCGGGAGCGTCATGCAGCGCGGCCCCCCACCACCGCGCACCAGCTCACTGCCTTCGATGGTAATCACGCCGCGCTCGTTTTCCTCGAGCCACTCTTCACCAGTGAGCAGATTCACCGCGGTCATTGTCCGGAACCCCGCGTGCTCCAGCTCCCGGAGGGTCGCCTCGTTGCGTGCATAGGTCACCCCGACCCCCGGCCGCACCGTGAAGAAGTTGCAGGACGACGACCACTGCTCCCGCTCCTGAACCGGACGGGCATTGCCGCCACAGAACACCGGCTCGAGCGGCATGTCCACCGCCTGCATCGCCGCGAAGAAATTGGGGATTTCCTTGACGCCCTTGGAGCGCTTGCGACGATGCAGCACCGCCAGGCGCTCCGGGCCGACGAAGAACGGCGGATAGACGACGCACACCTCGCGATCGATTTGCGTGAAAATCATGTCCAGGTGTATCGCCGTCCGCTCGGTGGGCAACACCACCACGATGACGTCCGTCACCCCGCACTTTTCGAATGCCAGCTCACACAACTGGTCGAGCGCGGCGGGGCTGGAGCGCTCGCTGAACCCCAGCACCAGGAGATCGGGGCGCAGCGGATGGACGTCCCCCCCCTCGAGTGTGTACGTGTGGCGCCGCTCCTCGGAGCCGTCGTACAGAATGCCGGCATTGTCCAACAAGGGGTGATAGCGGAACAACGCCTTGATCAACATTTCCTCGGTCCAGCGCACGCCATACCGCATCGATCCGATCACCGCGTGCTCGCCGATGACGATGCCGACGTCGCGCGTGAAAAACAGATTCGGCAACGGTGGCAACGCGTACCCCACCTCGTTCAACGCCCGGGCGATCGGGCCCGCGTCCTCCAGCGTCCCCTCGACCATGAACGTCACCAGCTCTTCGGCCGAGAGGACCGAGAGCCGATTGGCGAGCGCATCGGACGGAACGACCTCGAGCGCCCGGGTGATCAGGAACTCCCGCACGTCGGGTTTGGCGACGATCTCCGTCAGCAGGTCGCGGACTTCGTAGACCTCGGCAAACCGTTCCAGGACCGCCACAAAGCGGCGATGCTCGCGCTGAGCCAGGTCGAGGTCGATGATGTCGTCGTACAGGTAGTCTTCCCGATTGCCAGGCGTCACCGCCACCAGCTCCTTGCCAGGCGTGTGCACGAGGACTGAACGGAGCGGACCGATCTCGGAAGTGACGTGGACGCGGGGCATGGGCCCCACAATCTAACCGCGGGGTTACGACTCGCTAAACCACTGAGGGGTAGTGCCTTACAGGCTAACGATGGGCCAGGGCGAAGCTCAGGGTTTCGAGCTCGAGCGCCATGTTGACCGTCTGGACCGCGACATCACGCGGCACTGACAGCTGGACTGGCGCGAAGTTGAGGATCGCTTTGACGCCGGCCCGCACCAGTCGATCGGCCACTTCCTGAGCCGACTCGGCCGGCGTCACGAGAATGGCGATCTCGATCGGCTCCTTCTTGAGATCGGTTTCCACGTGGCGGATGTCGCGCACCACGAGCCCGTTCCACCGCGAGCCGATTTTCTTGGGGTCACGGTCGTAGATCGCCGAGACGTCGAAACCGTGCTGCCGGAATCCCTGGTAGTGGAGCAGCGCGCCTCCCATCTTCCCCGCCCCCACCAGCACGACGCGGTGCGTGCGCTTCAACCCCAGGATGTCCCGGATTTGCGCCGCGAGCTCGGGGACCGAGTACCCCAGCCCGCGCTTGCCGAATGAGCCGAAGAACGACAGGTCCTTCCGCACCTGGGCCGGAGTAGTGCCGCCCCGTTGGGCGAGGTCGGCGGAGCTGATCGTCGTGAGTCCCTGGGTGGCGGACTGCTCCAGGAATCGCAGATACAACGCCAGCCGGCGCACCGTGGAATCCGAAATCTTCCGCATTGTGAATTATTTCACAATCATACACCGCCGCGCAAGGCTCGCCGCTCACACCCAGTGAAACAGCTGAATGAACTGATCCGGCCTGAGCGTTTCCGGTCGCTGCGTTGCATCGATACCACGGGTGGCGAGCCAGGCGGTCACCGACTCGGCGGTGCGCCCAGTGACGGCGCGCAGCACGTTCACGAGCTGTTTGCGACGCAGCCCGAAGCAGGCGGTTACGAACGTGCGAAACGCCGGTGCTTCGTCAACCGAGATCAAGGGACGGCGCAAGGGTCGGAGACGAATCAACGTACTGCGCACTCGCGGAGGGGGCCGAAACGCACTGGCCGCGACACTGAACAATTTCTCGACCTGGCAGGTCGCCTGAACACCGACGGTCAGCGCGCCGTACGTCTTCGAGCCTGGTTGGGCGGCCAGTCGCTCGGCGACCTCGGCCTGGATCAGAAAGACGATCCGTTCAGGCAGCGGCGGCGTGAGCGCCTTGTCGATGAGCGGCGAGGTGATGGCATAGGGAATGTTGCCGACGACTTTAAAGGGAAGGGGGAAGGGGGAATGGGGGAGGGTCTCACCCAACAGTGCATGCCAGTCCAGCTTCAGGGCGTCTCCGCGCACGAGGGTAAGCCCTTCCCTCTTCCCCCTTCCCCCTTCCCCAAGGTTCCCCACCAGACGCGTGTCCTTCTCGATCGCTACGACCTGACCGACGTGCTCCGCCAGGACGCGGGTGAGCGTGCCGCGACCAGCGCCAATTTCCAGGACGCGGTCGGACGGCTCAGGCTCCAGCGCGTCGACAATGCGCTCGAGAATGCGTCGATCGGTGAGGAAGTGCTGCCCGAGGACCGGGCTCAAACCTTCGCGATCAGCAGCGTGCGGTCGTCGCTCGAGGGCACGCCGCCGGTAAACGCGGCGAGGTCGGCGAAGATGGCTTCGAGCATTTCCTGCGCAGAACGGCCCCGCAGCCCCAGGACATGGTTCAACACGCGCTCCTCGCCGAAGCGCTTCGTGTTCGCGCCGACCGCGTCCACGATCCCGTCGGTGAACAGGCAGAGCACGTCTTCCCGGCGCCGCCACGCCTCCGCACCATCCGCGACACCCGCCGTCGGGCGGGGCCCCAGACCCAGCGGCGTGCGCGTCGCTTCGAGCCGCTGCACTTCGCCCGACTCGCCGCGGACGATAAACGCGTGCGGATGCCCGGCGTTGGCGTAGACGAGCACCCCCGCTCCGGGATCGATGACGGCGTAGAACAAGGACAGGTACATCTCGGTTCGAGCCAACTCTTCGGCAAGCGATTCCTCGAGGTCCGCGAGGACCTGACCCGGCGCGGCGGCGGCTTCGGCGTGGATACCCGAGGCGGCCATGGCGAGGGCCATGATCAGCGCCGCCCCGAATCCGTGACTGGACACGTCGCCGATCATCACGCCGACACGGTCACCGTGCAGGCGCAAGAGATTGTAGAAATCGCCTCCCACCGAGTCCGCCGGCCGGCAGCGGGCGGCGAGATCGGCCTTGGCGCCGAGTACGGTGGGCGACGGCAGCAGCTTCAACTGAAGGTCGTGCGCCAGTTCGAGCTCGCGGCGCACGCGCTGTTGGCCCAGATCCCGAGCGACGAGCCGGGCGTTCTCGATCGCCGCGCCCACCTGGTTGGCAATTGCCGCAACGAGCTTGCGATCCCCGGCCGAGAAGGAATCCGGCCCGGTCCGATCCGTGAGGTTGATGACGCCGATCGGTCGCGCCTGATCCCCGGGCGCTCCGTACATCACGGGCACCGACAGGAAGGCGCGGCCGCGGTAGCTGCGACTGTCGCTTCCGGGTACGGGGCCGGCACTGGTCGGCGTGTTGCTCTGGATGCGCATCTCCCGGTACGCCCGGGCGGTAACCGACACGGGATCGTCCAGCTCGATGGGATCGACTTCCGTCGTCACCATGCCCTTCGCGGCGACGAGGCGCAGCACGTGGCGGTCGGGATCGAGCACGAACAAGGACGCCCGCCGGGCGCCGACGACGGTCGCGACCTCCTGCAGGATACGTCGCGCCGCTTCGTCGAGCCGAATGGTGTGCCCGAGGATCTCGCTGATCGTGTAGACGAGGTCGATTTCCTCGTAGCGATCCGAGAGCTCGGCGGCGACCTGGGCGGCCTCGCGCTCGGCTTCCGCGAGACACTCGACCACTTCAGTCACGGGAGCACGCATCCCGTTGGCCCGATCGTCGAAGGGGATCTCGAGCCACAACTCGACGGCGCCCCGCACGGGCTCGAACCACGCCGCTCCGGCCGGCGTGTCGAGTTTCCGGCCGGTGCCATCCCCCGGCCGCGGCAGCTCCGGCATCCAGGTCACCGGCGTGCCGGCGACTGGCCGGATCCCGCCCCCGTCCGCCCGCCACACGCGCAACGGCAACCCCGCCAGCTGCTCCAGCGCCGGCACCAGGCGCTCGAGCTTGGTCAACCCGCCCGCAGCTCGAGACACACTGAGTTTCCCCGCTCGTTGAATTCGACGCGATCGACCAGGTGCCGCAACACGAACAAGCCACGGCCGTCCTCGCGCTCGACGTTCTGCGGCGTCGTCGGATCCGGGACCCCGGACGGGTCGAATCCCGTGCCGTCGTCGGCAACCACCAGGCGTACGCCCTCGCGGTGACAGGTGATGTCGACGTGCACCCGTTTGCTCGCATCGTGGTTGTTGCCGTACGCGATGGCGTTGGCCAGGGCTTCGGCCAGGGCCGTGCGCAGGTTGAACTGGAGACGCCGCGGCGAGAGAATGCCGACGTCGCAATGCCGTGCGGCGAGCTCGACGGCGTCCCCCACGAGGGAGAGCTCGCTCGGCATGGTGAGGGTGAGGGCCCCCGGCCGGTGTACGACGACCTGCAGCGGGTTGGTCACGGATACTCTAGAAGGCGGCCAGCGCCTCCGCCGGCGTCTTGGCGATGGCGAACAGCGTATCCAGTTTCGTGAGCTCGAACAACGTTTGCAGATCCTCGTTGAGGCCGGCGAGGCGTAGCTCCCCACCCTGCTCGCGCACCTTCTTCGAGAGGGACACGAGCACGCCGAGACCGGACGAGTCGATATAGCCGGTCTTGGTGAAATCGATCACAAATCGTCGCGTCCCGCCCTCGAGCGAGTCGAGGACCTTTTGCTTCAGCTCCTGACGGTTGCCGACGATGAGTTGGCCGTCGACGCCAACGATGACGACGCCGCGCGGGTCTTTGCTCAGCGAGAACCCCATCCTTACTCCTTCACTTGGAGGACAGCGACCGCCGCCGTGTCCACAATATCGTCCACCGTCGCGCCGCGCGACAGATCGGCGATCGGGCGCGCGAGCCCTTGCAGAATCGGTCCCACCGCCTCCCACTCACCCAGCCGTTGCACCAGTTTGTACGCGATGTTGCCGCTGTCAAGGTCGGGAAAAACGAGCACATTCGCACGGCCCGCCACGGCGGAATTCGGGGCCTTGCGCGCCGCCACCTCCGGCGCCAGCGCCGCGTCACCCTGCAACTCCCCGTCGCAGCGCACCTCCGGCGCCAGGCGTCGGAACAGATCGACCCCGGCGCGCACATGATCGACCAAGGGACCGGTGGCGCTGCCTTTGGTGCTGTAGGAGAGGAATGCGACGATTGGCTCGTCGCCGACGATGCGACGCCGGTCGATCGCCGCCGCCACGGCGCTCTGGGCCAGCTGCTCCGGCGTCGGCTGTGGCACGACCGCGCAATCCGTGAAACTGAGCGTCTGCTCCGCCCGCACCATGTAGAACGTGCCGCTCACGGAGGCCATGCCGGGAGCGGTTCCCACGGCCCAGATCGCGGCGCGAATCGTATCGCCGGTCGGATAGTCGGCACCGCCCACCATTGCGTCTGCCGCGCCGATGCCGACCAGACAGGCGCCGAACGTGAGCGGATGATCCAAGGCCGTGCGCGCGGCCGCCTCGGACGCGAACCGGTCCGGACGCCGCTGCCGGAGGTGCGCGACGCATTGCGGCAGGCGCGGATCTGCGGACGGAGGACCGAGTATTTCCGCCGCGCCCGTGCCGAGCCGGTTGATGCGCTGAGCGGCCGCCTGCACCCGCGGATCACCGCCTTCGGGCAGCACGACCCGCCGCTGCGCGCGCCGTGCCCGCTCATAGAGGCGGTCGCGGAAGCTCACCGGCCGAATTTCTTGCGGAGCGCCTGTTGGACGGAGGGCTGCACCAGCTGCGACACATCGCCGCCAAAGCGGGCGACCTCTCGGACCAGACTGGAGCTGAGGTAGGTCAGGTCGAAGGCGGGGACGAGAAACACCGTCTCGAGCGTCGGCGCGAGGGTCCGGTTCATGAGCGCCATCTGGAACTCGTATTCGAAGTCGCTCACCGCGCGTAGACCGCGCACAATCACCGCGGCGCCGACCGAGCGGGCGAAATCGACCAACAAGCCGTCGAAGGAGCGGATGTCGACTTCGGGCAGGCGGATCGTCTCTTGCAGCAGCGCTACCCGTTCCTCCAGTGTGAACAGCGGCTGTTTGGCGACGTTGACGGCGACGGCCACAATGACCCGGTCGACGAACGCGAGCGAGCGACGAATCAGGTCTTCGTGCCCGCGGGTGACCGGGTCGAACGAGCCCGGGTACACCCCGATCCGCGGGGAGGCGGAGGCGCTCACGGCGCGTAGATGAACGTGACGGCGGTATCGCCGTAGCGGCGGGTGTCGTCTCCGGGGATCGGGGCAGCGGCGGCGTGCTCGATCGAGAACACGCGCGCGAACGGCACCAGACGGAACATGGCGACGAGCCGGGCGGTCTGGTCGTTGTCGTTGGCATATGGAGGGTCGGCGAACGCCACGTCGTACTGCCCCGACTGGAGCTGCAGCGCGAACTTGAGCGCGTCGACGCGGTGGATCGTCGCCCGCCCCTCCACCTTCAACGTTTTGAGATTCGCCTTGAGGGCGGCAAGGGCATTGCGGTGCACCTCTACGAAGTCGGCGCTCGCCGCCCCTCGGGACAGCGCTTCGAGGCCGAGGGCACCGGAGCCGGCGTAGAGATCGAGCACCCGCGCGCCACGGAGCGAGCGCTGCAGAATACTGAACCACGCCTCGCGCACCCGGCTGGCGGTGGGACGCACCTTGTCCCCCGTCGGTGTCTTGAGACGCCGGTTCTTGAACTCGCCACCGATGATCGTGATCACGCTGCCTCCATCCCCGCGCTCGGAGCGATCGTCGCGACGCGGGCCTGCAGCGTCGAGCGCCCCTGCCAGTCATCCCGCTCGAGCCGGAATGCGACGTCGAGCGGCCGGGTCAGCCAATCCTCGGGGACCCGGTCCGCCACCTGAAATCCGATCGCCGGAAGCGCGCCCGAGCCGTCATCCAGGACGAATCGCAAGTGGTTGCTCCCCACCCGACGGGGTCCGACCGCGCGTGCCCCTCGGACCCCGAATACCGGCGCCGGGTTCCCCATGCCGCACGGCTCCAAATGCCGCATCAACCGCTCCAGGTCCTCGCTCAAATCCGCGAGCGGCAGCTCCAGGTCGATCCGCTGCGCCGGCACCAGGTCTTCGGGGCCGAGAAGCTCGCGGGCAACGCCCTGAAACGCAATACGAAACTCCTCGAAGCGGTCGCGCCGCACCGTCAGGCCGGCGGCCATGGTGTGCCCCCCGAACTTCTCGAGACAATGTCCCACGCGCCGCAGCGCGGCGTGCAGATCGAAGCCGGGCACACTCCGCCCCGATCCCCTCCCCACATCTCCCTCCCAGGCGACGAGGAACGTGGGACGGGCATAGCGCTCCACGAGACGGCTGGCCACGATGCCGATGACGCCGGGGTGCCAGTCGTCGGCGGCGAGGACCACGGCCCGGTCGTCGGGGCCCAGCGAGCTGCCGAGCATGGCTTCGGCGTCCGCGAGAATGCGCTGATCCATTTCCTGGCGTCGTGCGTTCAGCGTCTCGAGCTCGCGGGCGGTCCGGGCGGCCTCGTCCGAATCATCGGTGAGCAGCAGCCGCAATCCATCCGCGGCATCGCCGATGCGACCGGCGGCATTGAGCCGGGGAGCCAGAATGAATCCCACGTGGCCGGCGCGCAGCGGTCGCCCGGCGAGGCCGGCCGTTTCCACCAGGGCGGCGAGACCGGCCCAGCGGCTGTCGGCGAGCAGTTTGAGCCCATGACGCACGAGGATGCGGTTCTCGCCGGTGAGGGGAACGACGTCGGCGATGGTCGCGAGGGCCACGTAGTCCAGCAGGTGCCAGGGCACATGCTCCGAGAGACCCAGCACCGGCGCCACGGCCTGCGCCAGTTTGAAGGCGACGCCCGCGCCGCACAGGTTCTTGTCGGTGGACGGACAATCGGGCCGCCGCGGATCGACAACCGCGGAGGCCGGCGGGAGCGTGTCCCCCGGCAAGTGGTGGTCGGTAACGATGACGTCGATGCCGGCCGCGCGGGCGGCGCCGACGGCGTCGACCGCCGTAATCCCGCAATCACACGTGATGATGAGACGGGCGCCGAGGCTGCGCGCGCGCTCCAGTCCCGCGGGTCCGAAGTCGTATCCGTCGCGCACCCGGTGCGGCACGAACCCGTGCGCATTGGCCCCGGCGGCGTGCAGCAGCCGCGTCAGCAGCGCCGCGGCGCACTGGCCATCGACGTCGTAGTCGCCGTGCACGAGAATCGGGTCCCCCCGGCGCACCACGTCCGCCACGAGGGCGACCGCCTCGCGCATTCCCGCCCACCCGAGTGGCCCGGCGAGGTCGTCGAGCGTGGGGCGCAGGAATGCCCGCGCCTCACCTGCCGAATCGTAGCCGCGTTGCACCAACAATGCGGCCAGCGGCGCCGGAATCGAGAGCGCCGTCGTCAGGGCCTGGACCTGGCCCGGGTCCGGCGATCGGGACATCGTCCAACGTGGTGTGATCATTCGGACGCGTACAAGAGCACGCCGCAAGCTTCACAGCCTTCGATCGAAGCGCCGCGCTGGATCAATACCCGGCGTTGCGTCGGCACGGCCGTGAAGCAATGCCCGCACGCGTCCCCATGCAGTGCGTACAACGCCAGCGGCGCCTTGCCCCGGCGAATGCGCTCGTAACGGATCAGCAGGGCGCTGTTCACGCTGCGGGCCGCTTCTCCACGCACGGCCTGCGCCTTCTCGAGCTCCGCCATGATCGCTTCCCGCCGTCCCGCCAGGGCTTCGCGATCGGGCGCCTGGGCTTCGCGCACCGCCGCGAGCGCGTTCTCCGCTTCGGCCACCTTTCGCTCGGCTTCGTGCACGGCGTCGCCCGAGCGCATGAACTCCGCTTCCTCCTTGGCCAGGACCGAACGCGCCAGATCGAGCTCGGCCATGAGCGTCGATGCCTCCTTGGCACCGCGCACCCACTCCAGACGCTGTCGTCGCTGCTCCTGCATCGTTCGATAGCTGGCGATCTTGCCTTCCAGCTCATCGCGCCGTCGCAGGGCGTCCTCCACGGAGCGCTGGGCCGTCTGGAGCGCGCGTTCCGACGCGGTGAGCTGTTCGTTGAGACGGCGCTGCTCCGGCTCTAAGGCCGCCAAGGCCAGCTCCGAGCCCGTCACTAATCGATCCTTTTCCTGTAGCGCCAACAACGCTTCAAGATCCTGGTGCACCACTCCTCCTGGATACGATGCGGTATCGTGGAAACAGCTTGTTACGCTCGGCACTCACGCGCTGGACATCGCGCACCAGCTTGTCCTGCTCGGCGCCGCTGGCGAGCGGGATCTCCCGCTCGAGTCGTTCCAGCTCCCGATCGAGCCGTCTGGCTTCAATCCAATTGATGGCGCGCTCGCACAGCGCGTCCGCTTCCCCTTCGCCCGTGCCGGCCGCCCGGAGGGCCTCGTAGGCACGAGCCGCAGCCCCTTCCATCTCCTCAAGCCGCCCCTCGGCGATCGCCTCGAAGACCGCTCGATAGATCGGCTGTTCGATCTCTTCCGGATCAACTTTCTCGAGCACGCGGTCGCGCCACGCGTCTCCCTGGAGCATGACCACCAACAGGGCGCGCTCCGCATTCGCCGGCAGATCGGGAGAGGGGACGGGGGACGAGGGGCGAGTACGCTCCGGCACTGCCCCGGCCCTGGTCCCTCCTCCCACCTCCCGCTCGAGTACGTCCTTGCGGATGTGCGCCACTTCGGCGACGCGGGAGAGGTACAGCTCGCGGGTAATCGGGTCCTTCGCCGCCCGGATGGTCGGCAACAGCCGGTCCAACGCGCGGCGGCGCCCGGGCAGCGATTCGAACAGGCGGCGGCGTTCGAGGATCTG
>DATFGN010000133.1:0-5733 GCA_035249405.1 Gemmatimonadales bacterium | reverse complement strand
CCAATGGCAAGCCGTTGGCGAGCGCTTTCCCGATGACGACCAGATCCGGCACGACGCCGTAGCGCTCCGTGGCGCCACCGATCGCCAGACGAAACGCCGTCTTGATCTCGTCGAAGATGAGGACCGCCCCAGCCTCCGTGGTTTCCTCGCGCAGGGTCTCGAGCCACTCCCGGGAGGGTTCGGCCACGATCACCGGCTCGACCACCACCGCCGCCAGCCGGTCGTCGCGATAGCGAATCATTTCGCGGGCACGCTCAGCATCGTTGAACGGCAGCTCGGCGAACACGACCCGCGTGCCCTGCGGGACGCCTTCCGTACGTCCCTGGCACCAGTCGAGCCAGCCGTGATAGCCGCAGCCCAGGACCTCTTCCCGACCGGTGACCACGCGCGCCAGTCGTACCGCCGCCGCGACGGCTTCGGCTCCGGTTTTCAGAAACCGGATTCGCTCCATCCACGGCAGTCGCTTGGCCAGTGCTTCGGCCAATTGCTCTTCTTCGACTGGCGGCAGGGGACCGACCCCGCCGGCGGCGAGCGCCTCAGTCGCGGCTCGTTGCACCGCCGGGTGCCCGTAGCCCAACGCCACGGCTCCCAACGCCATCAGATAGTCGAGATACTCGCGGCCGCGATCGTCCCAGACCCGCGCGCCCGCCGCGCGTGTCATGCGACTCGGCAGCTCGGCGTCAGCGCCGGCCCCGAACAGCGCCTCGGGCCGCTTACTCCCGGTCGACGTGAAGCCGGGAATGCGCCAGTCGGTCACGGTATTTTACCACCTCGATCGCCATCGCGCGCAGCAACTTCGCCTCACGCTCGTCGAGCGGGATCCGGTGCACCACCTCGCGCACCGTTCGCATGATGTGCTCCCGATCACGCACCTTGAAGAACTCGATCGCCTCCAGCGCCTGCTCCGCGTCGTCAAAGAACCGTTCCACCAGCTCGACCGTCGCCGCAGCGGCGCTGCGGCGCGGGGACTTGAACGCCCGCTCCTCATCGCCCCGGGCCAGCGCGAGCTCATACAACATCACCACGACGGCGTGGGCCAGGTTGAGCGACGCATACGCCGGGTCCGTGGGGATGGTCACGAGCCGGTGGCAACGGTCGAGGGCCTCGTTCGAGAGCCCTTTGTCCTCACGCCCGAACAGCAGTGCCACGCGACCGGCTTCCGTGGTGGCGAGGATCTCCTCCGCCGCGCCCCTCGGCCGCTGCACGTTGCGCTTGGCGGAACGCCCGCGGGCGGTAAAGCCGACCACATGGACGCAATCGGCGATCGCCGCCTCCAGCGACTCGTACACTACGACCCGCCGCAGCAGATCGTGGCTCTGGTGCGCGATCCCCTCGATGCGATGCGCGTCATAGACGCGTGGCGAGACTAGACGCAGATCGCGGAACGCGAAGTTCTTCATGGCCCGAACCACGTGCGCGATGTTGACGAGGTCCTGGGGCTCGTGCAGGACGACAGTGATTGTCATCCCACCAGCTCCAGGACGCCAAATCGCCGTGGATCCTGTCGATCTCCCTGAAGCCACACCCAGCCGTTGCCGCCGCTCCACACGAGCTGGCCGGCGCGCCGCTCGCGCCCGGGGAGCATTTCGTTCACGAGCAGATCGAAACCGATACGACCGCCGGCATGGCGGACGAATCCTCCCGGCCACACGATCGCGAGCGTGAGACGATACCCGGCATCGGTTTCCCGCCAGGCCCCGCGCACGGCTCCGGGATCGCCCGCGCCGTCCGAGACGGTCCGCACACGCAGGCGTCGACCCTCTTGATCCGGAACGACCAGGAAACCGATCCACTCGTCTTCCCCGGATCCGTGCGTCGACAGATACACCTGCACGCCATCGGAGTGGATGTCGTCCGGCTCGTTATCCAGGAGTTTGGGTGCGCCGCCGGGGCGAAAGCAGCGATCCGGCTTGACGACATCGATCCCCAGGTACAAAGCCTCGTCGTCCCAGTTGGCGTAGCACAGCGCCGAGAAATCATCAGGGCCGACGTAGGCCTCTTCGCTGCGCCGGTATTGATCCTCGAGCTCGAGACGCAGTGGGTCGTTAGGATCGAACCCGTCGAGGGTGCCATCCAGAGAAGGGGGTGTATCTACCCGCCAGGCCGAACCCATCGCGCGCGCGGGCGGCTCGAGGTTGAGCAACGGATCGAAGCGGGCCGGCGTGATCGCCCGCGACGCGAGGGTCACCCGGCCAGCTGAGCCGATGATCTCCCATTCTTTCCCTGTGTAGCGGTGCCGGTCGGTACCCGACGGCGTGTCGATCTCCACCAGGTCCCCCCGCGCTCGCACTGCGCGCACGCTGGTCCCGGGCGAGGCGAACTCGATCACCGTGACGAACCGGAGGTTCCGGCCGCGACCCCGCAACAGATAGAAAGTTTCGCGCGGCCCATTGGGGCGACCAGGTGCCTCGGCGCGGAGCAGCTCACCTTGAAAAACAAAATGCGCGGTCAGCGATCGGCCGTCAGCCGTCAGCTCGATTCGTAATGGGTCCGGTAGCTCGCGAAGTCGTTCCACCCTGGTGACGAATTCATCCTCCAGCTCGCCCGTCTCCCATTGACAGTTCGGCACGTCTCCTCGGCCGGCGAAGTGCCAGGGAACCTCGACAACCCGGTCTTCGCGTCCCGCCAGCTCGACCACATCGAGCACGTAGACCGCCCCACTCACCGTGGTCCGCGTGAGCGAACCGAATCTGCCGCGGACCCACCCCCACCCCGAGCGCTCGTCGAACCCTTCGGCCTGGGCGTCTCCCGGTGGTTGCGAGCGCCCATCCAGGCGGGGCGCGTTGTGGGCCAGGGTCGACCGATACCAGAATAGATCGCGGGTCACATAGGAGCCCGTGCCGAAGTCCGCGAGCCAGTTCACCCCATCGGCGAATAACGCGAGGTTCAAGCGATCCGGATGTCCGTGCCCACCGCCAACGGCGCCACACTCGAGGCTCACATACCGGGTGCCCGTGCGGAGGACGCCCAGGCCTTGGCCCGGCATGAACACACTGGGTGCCGTCCATGGCTGCTCAGTCAGCGGCAATTCGGGCGCCATCTCCAGGAGCGACCACCAGGACAACTGACGACGGGAGCGGGGAGCAGGAAGCGGTCCGATCGGCGCGTCGTGGAGATACGAGTCGAACTGCTCGATCGGACCAGGGCCGCTCGAGTACAGCGCTGTCAACCAGCCATTCAGCTCGCGAGCCACGTCTCCCGCTCCCCGCTCCCCGCTCCCCAGTCTGCCCAATCCAACCTCCCACAACTCGAGATACATCGGCTGTGCCAGCGACACACCGAAGCGCGCGTCCTTGCGCGCAGGAAATGTGAAATCCGGCAGTGCGCTGAGCGTCGGCGCGCGCAGCGCCCGGGTCAGCGCCGCAGCCAGCTCCGGTTCGGCGCTGAAATCCATCCCGGCGTGCGCGGCCCAGCCCGCGCCCAGCAGCATGCCGCGCAGCGCGAAAAGATGGTAGTTCTCGCCCTCGTACCACATGCCGTCGTCGCGGTAACCGCGGAGGTGGGCGACCAGACCGCTCTCACTCTGGATGGCCCGTTGGGCCAGGTCCGCGTCCTCGAACCACACGGCGATCGCGCACAGGGCGGCGTTGTTCCAGGTCTGCCGGTTGGAAAACCCCTCATCGTACTCTCCGATCAGATTTGCGGCCTCGTCCGCCACATCGTGCACCGCGCGCGTCGTCGCGGCGTCGAGTGCGCCGGCTTCTCGCAGCAGCGCGGCCGCGCCGATGTAGTTGAGGATCCAGATCGATTCGAGATACGTGGAGAAAAACAACCGGCTGGGTCCGAGCACGTTGTCGCGGTTTGGGTAACGCAGGTAGCGCTCCCCATAGGTGCGCAGGATCTCCGCGCTCCGCTCCGCGCTCCCGCGCGGGGCGTCGCTCAAAGCCGCGAGGGCCGCGAGCTCTACGGACCGCTCGGCGAGCCAGAGATGTTGGAGTTTCGCCCAGGCGCGATGATGACGTTCGCCGCTCACGCGGCGACCGCAGGACGGACACGCATGCTCGTTGGGACTCCACGGATCGAAAACGAGGGTCGTGCCATCGTCCGGGCAGCGTCCCCCGTCGACCGACAGCAGCGCCTTCACCTCGGGCCACGGCGGCAGCTGCTCGATCACCCGCGCGTTGCGCGTAGCCAGGTGACGGGCGAGCGCCGTGAGGTCTGGCGCCGCGGCGATCGCGTCGCGCCGTGCCGTGAGTCCTTCGTGCGTCACCATGCCCGGCCCCCTTCCGGGGCCCAGCGCAGGGGCAGGACGGTGGCGCCGGCCGCGCGTGCCGCGTCGACAATGGCGGGGTCCGGTTCGCGCGTCAGAAAGAACATCGACCCACCGGCCCCGGCCCCCGCGGCCTTCCCACCCAGGACTTTGTAGTCCGTCATCGCTTGCTCTAACCGTCCCATCTCGTCGGTCCTCATGCCAGGATCGAGAGCCTGTTGGCAAACCCAGTTCTCGCTCAATAGTCTGCCGACATGCCCGAGATCCGCTGCCCGCAACGCCTCGACCATCGCGGACGCCACATCCTTCATCTTTTCGAGCGCTCCGGTGACGGTCGCGTCACCACGCTCGTAGGCGTTCATGACACGGGTGATAGTCTTGCCGGATACGCGTGATTGACCCGTATAACACAGCACCAGTCGGCGCTCCAGCGCCTCGGCAAAGGCGGGGTCCAGGGTGATGGGCTCGATGCCAACATCGGGATCGCGGAAGCTCAGCCGGAGAAACCCACCCAAGGCCGCCGCGAGCTGATCCTGGCGTCCGCCCGGGACTCGGGCTTCCTGTGTTTCCAACAACCACGCCTGATGCGCGAGGTCCCGTGGCTCGAGCCGCTCCTGGCGAGCTGCCGCGAGACAGGCGACGAGCGCCACGTCCAATGCCCCGGACCCGCCCAGTCCCGACCCGAGAGGTATTTCAGAGCGAGTCGTGAGCGTCAGTGGCCCCAGGACCGGGAACATGCGCAGGCCGGCCTTGAGCAGATCGAGGCGCCCGTCCAGCACCAAGCCGCCTGAGTTGGCGCATTCCACGCTGTCACCCTGGTCGTCGGAGACGAGCTTGACCAGCGTACCCCCGAGGCGCAGCTCGACCTGGACCATGAGCGCGATCGCGGCGTTCACCACCAATCCACCGGCGCGCGCCGAGAACGGCGGCACATCGGTCCAGCCGCCGGCGAGATCGATCCGCGTCGGGGCCGCCGCGCGAAACTCGGTGGGGAGGTCGGTCCGCCTCACGGCCCGGTCCCGGTCCACCATTGCGCGACCGTCACCAGCTCGCCGCGCACATCCATCGTCACGCCGTGCACGCGCCGGTTCATGCCCGAGACGCCACGGGCGAGGTACAACCACGCCACCGGCGTCTGTGCGTCGAACAGCTGCTGTTCGAGTGCTGGATCGACCGGCGCGTGGAGCCCCGTCAGCG
This sequence comes from Gemmatimonadales bacterium, assembly GCA_035249405.1. Taxonomy (GTDB): domain Bacteria; phylum Gemmatimonadota; class Gemmatimonadetes; order Gemmatimonadales; family GWC2-71-9; genus DASTHG01. Next base: position 326 of record DATFGN010000133.1, on the reverse strand, counting down.
TCACGATCGGCGCCAGGTAGCCGAGTCCCGGATCTCCCGGGATGCCCATCACCGCGACGTCGAAATCGTGGCGCGGACCGTACACGCGGTCGAGGAACGCCGACAGCTCGAGCTGGCGGATCGTCACGGTAAACCCAACCGCGGCCAGGCGTGCCTGGAGGAGCTGTTCGAGCGCTGCCTCGCCGCTTCCGACCGTAAGCAGCTCAATGCTCGGCTTCCGGCCGGCGAGGAGCCGGCGGGCCGAGTCGGGCGCAAAGGGCGTTGGCGCCGCGGGCCGGTAGCCTGGCAGGAACGGCGGCACATCGGTCCAGCCGCCGGCGAGATCG